>CAMAWQ010000007.1 GCA_945862005.1 Hylemonella gracilis
GGGGTAGGTGTGGTGGTTGTTGTGCAGCTCTTCGCCGCCAATCAAAATACCCCACGGCACGATGTTGGTGCTGTGGTCGGCTGCTTCAAAGTTGCGATAGCCCCAGTAGTGGCCAATACCGTTGATCACTCCCGCCGCGGTAACAGGAATCCAGGCCATTTGCACCGCCCAGACCACCGCACCGGCAGCGCCAAACAAGGCCAAATCAATGATCAACATCAGGCCCACGCCTTGCCATTTATAGAGGGAATACAGGTTGCGCTCAATCCAGTCGTTGGGGGTGCCGTGGCCATAACGTGCCATGGTGTCTTGGTTGTGAGTTTCAACGCTGTAAAGCTCGGCACCTTCCCAAAAGACTTTGCGAATGCCAAAAACTTGGGGGCTGTGGGGGTCTTCAGCGCTTTCGCACTTGGCGTGGTGTTTGCGGTGAATAGACGCCCACTCTTTGGTGACCATGCCGGTGGTCAACCACAACCAAAACCGGAAAAAATGCGCCACCCATTTGTTCAGGTCTAAAGAACGATGGGCCTGATGGCGGTGCAAAAAGATGGTGACCGACGCAATGGTGATGTGAGTGAACACCAGCGCCACCAGCACCTGCTGCCACCAAGAGACCTGCCAAAGACCATGGGCCAGCCAGTCAATGATGGCGTTGAACACTGCCGAATCAGATATCCACATGTTTCAAAACTTTCCGTAAATCAATAAAACTAAGGGTGGAATAAATCCACCCCTTAAGACGTTAACTTATTCCATTCTACGTGCGAGCCCCTCAAACCCCTAATTTGGGCTTAATATCGCTCAAAAACCGTTTTATTTTTTCTGCCAAACGGCAGCAAAAAAACCATCGGTATGGTGCACATGGGGCCATAAACGCAAATAAGTAGCCCCCTCCTCGCCAAAACTGCACAGGCTAGAAGCCTCAGGCACCTTTAGGTCGGTCAACAAGGTTTGCACCGACAGGGCCTCAAAATCAGGGTGCATTTGGCTAAAGGCTTGGGCAATAACTTCGTTTTCTTGGCTCAGCAAGCTGCAAGTGGCGTACACCAAGCGCCCACCCGACTTGAGCAACTTGGCCGCACTGTCCAAAATCGCGGTTTGCTTAACTGACATTTCTTCTACAGCTTGTAGGCTTTGGCGCCACTTCAAGTCGGGGTTACGGCGCAGTGTGCCCAAACCGCTGCAGGGCGCATCTACCAGCACACGATCTAACTTACCAGCCAGCCGCTTGATGCGGTCGTCACGCTCGTGGGCAATAGCCGCGGGATGTACGTTAGACAAGCCACTTCTCGCCAGCCTTGGTTTTAAGGCATCCAGCCGATGACCCGCCGTGTCAAAGGCATACAGCCTGCCGGTATTGCGCATGCAACCGCCAATGGCCAAGGTTTTGCCACCAGCACCTGCGCAAAAGTCCGCCACCATTTCACCGCGCTTGGCGTCGAGCAGCAGAGCCAACAACTGGGAGCCTTCGTCTTGCACTTCAAAGGCCCCCCGGTTAAAGGCCTCCAGCTTGTTCAAAGCAGGCTTGCCTTGCAGGCGCAGCCCCCAAGGTGAATAGGGCGTAGGTTCAGCCCGCAAGCCCGCGGCCACCAGCTCTTTTAAAACAGACTCACGTTTTTCGTTAAGGATGTTGACGCGCACATCCAAACCTGCCGTTTGATTCAAGCTGTCGGCCAAAGCCCAAAACGCTGAATCAGGCAGCTGCGGCTTGAGGCACGCCACCAGCCAATCGGGCAAGTTGTGGCGGTGGCGGTCCATCAAGTCTTGGGGGTTGACCTGATCGCACTGCTCCAGCCAGCGCAACTCTTGCGGGTTTAAGGCGCCCTTAAGGAAATCACGTGGGGCTTGAAACCCCAATATGGCCAAGCGGCGCTCTTTGGGGCCACTGCCTGATGGGGCCAAATGGTCAAACAACAGCTTTTTACGCAGCACCTCGTACACCGTTTCGGCCAAGGTGGCGCGCTCACGAGGGCCTAGGGCGCGGTGGTCGCGAAAAAAGCGAGACACCACCGCATCGGCAGGGTGTTCAAATTTCAGTGTTAAGCGGACAAGTTCAGCGCTGAGGTCCAGTAGGGCTTTAGGGTGCATGAACTCTTATACAGCACCACGCAAAAGCTTGGCGATGGCGCGCGGGTAAATCAGGTGCTCTTGCGTCAGCACCCTTGCCGCCAGGGTGTCGGCATTGTCATCAGGCAGCACGGGCACCACAGCCTGATCAAGTATGGGGCCGTGGTCCAGCTCTGCCGTGACCCTGTGCACGGTGGCGCCGGCAAACTTGCAGCCTGCATCCAGCGCGCGCTGGTGGGTGTGCAAACCGGTAAACGCTGGCAATAGGGAGGGGTGAATATTGACCAAGCGGCCTTCATAGTGCGACACAAAGCCCGGCGTCAAAATGCGCATGAAGCCCGCCAACACCACCAATGCCGGGATGTGGGTATCGATGGAGTCCATCAGGGCTTGGTCAAATGCATCACGGCTGGGGTAAGACTGGTGGTTGATCATCTCAGTAGCTACACCCTTAGCCATGGCTAACTCCAGTCCTTTGGCATCAGGCCGGTTGCTGATGACCGCGGCCACTTGGGCTCCTAAAGTATCAGCCCAGCGCTGGGTTTGTGCGGCTTTCAAAATGGCTGCCATATTGGAGCCGCCGCCAGAGATCAGAATGACAAGGTTCTTCATGCAAACCATTATCGGCGCGGATAGAACTTGAGCACGCTCTCTTAGCATGCACCTCAAATAGAGAAGTAAGTGGAGCGGCTAGCTCAGCAGCCGTGAGTACTTCGGCACATGGGCCATCAGAAACTCCATCTGATCGGCCAAGATGCGGCGGTTGCGCAAAATAAAGTCTTCCCAGAGGCTGGGTACGTAGGGTGTGTAGAGCAAAGGCATGCCCGCTTGCTCGGGGGTGCGGCTGCTCTTACGGTGGTTGCACGCGCGGCAGGCTGTCACCACATTCATCCAAGTGTCCACGCCTTTTTGAGCAAAGGGCACGATGTGTTCGCGGGTCAGCTCTGTCTCGTGATAGGGGTCGCCACAGTAGGCGCACACATTGCGATCGCGAACAAACAACTTGGTGTTGGTGAGGCTGGGGCGAAGGTCAAAGGGGTTGATGTTGGGCACGCCCTTGGTGCCACTGATGCTGTTAACTCGGATGATGGACTGCTGTCCGGTGATGGCGTTGTGTCCGCCATGAAACACAGCGACTTCGCCGCCGGACTCCCAACGAACCTCGTCCGCAGCGTAATGCAGCACCGCTTCCTCTAAGGTGATCCACGATTGCGGTAAACCTTGAGCCGACAGCTTCAATACTTTCAAAACGATCCTCCTGACAAGTCAGTCAACCATCCACTAAAACGAAAGTGTGTACTAGCGGACGGCTGGGTCGTCGCCGCCTCGCCATTGCGTCACAATATACAGCCTTTCAGTGACATAGCCCCCGCAGGGCACATGCGCACTGTGTTTGATGCCTGACGAACTGCCACCTTTTTGCCTGCATGAACCACCACCCCATGAGAGTCTTCAGAGGGTTTCATCACCCTGGCATTGCCCCAGCCTGTGCCTTAACCATTGGTAATTTTGATGGAGTGCACCGGGGCCACCAAGCCATGATCGCATTGATGCGCAGCGAGGCCGAGCAGCGCGGCGTGGCCAGTTGCGTGCTCACGTTTGAGCCGCATCCGCGTGACTTTTTTGCCCTGCGGGCTCAGCGACCTGAACTCGCGCCCAGCCGCGTGGCCACTTTGCGCGACAAACTGGCCGACCTGAAACGATGCGGTGTTGAGCAAACCGTGATCTTGCCTTTTGATGCTCATATGTCCTCGCTCAGCCCACAAGCTTTTATTGAAGACGTGTTGATTCAAGGCCTCAAAGCTCAGTATGTGCTGGTGGGCGACGACTTTAAATTCGGCGCCCAACGTGCCGGTGACTATGCGTTTTTAGATGCCGCCGCCAGCGCCCTGCCCACCCACCAGCAGTTTGATGTGGCGCGCATGAACAGCTACGAGGTGCATGGGCTGCGCGTGTCCAGCTCCGCCGTGCGCCAAGCCCTGGCAGAAGGCCGCATGATGGACGCCGCTCGCTTGCTGGGTCATCCCTACCACGTCACTGGCCATGTGGTGCATGGCCGAAAACTCGGCCGCGAACTGGGCTTCAAAACCTTAAACCTGCGCATTGCCCACAACCAACCCGCCACCACAGGTATTTTTGTAGTGCGGGTCATGGGGCTCGGTGCAGAGCCCTTGGCAGGTGTGGCCAATTTAGGCCGCCGCCCCAGCTTGGATGTACATGATGTGAATGGCGGCCGCGTGCTGCTGGAAACGCATTGCCTAGACTGGCCAGAAGATTTAGGCCCCGATGGGGCCTACGGTAAGATCATTCGCGTGGAATTGCTGCACAAGCTGCACGACGAAATCAAGTACGACAGCTTAGACGCCCTAAAGCAAGGCATTGCCCGTGACTGCGAAGCCGCAAGGGCGTTTTTCTAGCCCCCTCTCCGTTTGCCCTATGACCTCCGAAGCCCCCGACTACCGCGCCACCCTCAATTTACCGGACACCCCGTTTCCCATGCGCGGCGACCTGCCCAAACGCGAGCCCGCATGGGTCAAGACTTGGGAAGAGCAAGGCACTTATAAAAAGCTGCGCGACGCTCGCCGCGGTGCGCCCAAGTTTGTGCTGCACGACGGCCCGCCCTACGCCAATGGCCAAATTCATATTGGCCACGCTGTGAACAAAATTCTTAAGGACATGATTGTCAAATCGCGCCAGTTACAGGGCATGGACGCGCAATTTGTGCCCGGCTGGGACTGCCACGGCTTGCCCATTGAAAACGCCATTGAAAAACTCCATGGCCGCAACCTGCCCAGAGACGAGGTACAAGCCAAAAGCCGCGCGTTTGCCACCGAGCAAATTGCTGGCCAAATGGCCGACTTCAAACGTCTGGGCGTGTTGGGTGCGTGGGACGAGCCCTACCGCACCATGGACTTTGCCAACGAGGCCAACGAAATTCGTGCGCTTAAACGCATCATGGAGCGTGGTTTTGTGTACCGTGGGCTCAAGCCCGTTTACTGGTGTTTTGACTGCGCCAGTTCTTTGGCCGAATTTGAAATTGAGTACGCCGACAAAAAAAGTACCACGCTGGATGTGGCGTTTGAATGCGCTGAGCCCGACAAATTGGCGGCTGCCTTTGGTCTGCCCGCACTAGACGGTCCTGCTTACGCCGTGATTTGGACCACAACCGCTTGGACCATTCCCGCAAACCAAGCCCTCAACCTCAACCCCGAGATTGAATACGCGCTGGTTCAAACCGAGCGGGGGTTGTTGCTGATGGCAGCGGTGTTGGTGGAGTCTTGCATGGCGCGCTACCAGTTGAGCGGCGACCAGAATGGCCGAGTGTCAGCTACCACACTGGGCAAAAACTTGGCCCTTATCAACTTCAAGCACCCGCTTTACGATGTGGCAGACGCCAGTGGGCACTATGGATACCGCCGCTTCAGCCCCGTGTACTTAGCCGATTACGCCACGGCGCAAGACGGCACCGGCTTGGTGCATTCGTCGCCCGCTTATGGGGTGGACGACTTCAACAGCTGCAAAGCCCACGGCCTCAACTACCAAGACATTCTCAACCCCGTAGGTTCCAACGGTGCTTACGCAGCAGACTTTCCGCTGTTTGGCGGGCAACACATCTGGAAAGCTGTACCGGCTGTGATTGAAGCCTTGCGCCAAGCGGGGCGCCTGTTGGCCACACAAGATATTCAGCACAGCTACCCGCACTGCTGGCGGCACAAATCACCCGTGATTTACCGCGCAGCTGCCCAATGGTTCATCCGCATGGATGAAGCTGACCAAGCGGGCACTGAAGGCGTGTTTACCCAAGACAAAGCGCCCCAAACCCTGCGCCAATTGGCCCTAGCGGCGATTGAAGAAACCCGGTTTTACCCAGAGAACGGCAAAGCCCGCCTGCGCGACATGATTGCCAACCGGCCGGACTGGTGCATCAGCCGACAGCGCAGCTGGGGCGTGCCCTTGCCCTTTTTTATTCACAAAGATTCTGGCGAACTCCATCCCCGCACCATGGAGCTCATAGACCAAGCGGCCAACATGGTGGAGCATGGCGGCATTGAGGCCTGGAGCAAAGTGACCGCCGAGCACATGCTGGGTGCGCAAGACGCCCAACATTACAACAAGGTCAACGACATTTTGGATGTGTGGTTCGATTCCGGCACCACCCATTACCACGTGCTGCAACAAAGCCACGCCGATGCCTCTGCTTGGCCTGCCGACTTGTATTTAGAAGGACATGACCAGCACCGCGGTTGGTTTCACAGCTCTTTGCTCACTGCCTGCGCCATGTACGACCACGCCCCCTACAAAGGGCTGCTCACTCACGGCTTCACCGTGGACGGCAAAGGCCGAAAAATGAGTAAGAGCGTGGGCAATGTGGTGGCTCCGCAAGAAATCAGTAACAAATTGGGCGCTGAAATCATTCGCCTGTGGTGCGCCTCTACCGATTACTCGGGTGACCTGGGTGTGGACGACAAAATTTTGGCGCGCGTGGTGGATGCCTACCGCCGCATTCGCAACACCTTGCGCTTTTTATTGGCCAATGTGAGCGACTTCAACCCCGCCACCGACGCTGTACCTTTAGACCAACTGCTCGAGGTAGACCGCTACGCTATCAGCCGCGCCGCCGAAATTCAAGCCGACATCTTGCGTCACTATGAGGTTTATGAATTTCACCCTGTGGTCTCCAAGCTGCAGGTGTACTGCTCTGAAGACTTGGGCGCTTTTTATTTAGATCTCCTCAAAGACAGGCTCTACACCACCGCACCCAAGTCATTTGCAAGGCGCAGCGCCCAAACGGCCTTGTGGCACATCACCCACGCCAAGCTGCGTTGGATGGCTCCGTTTTTAAGCTTTACCGCCGAAGAGGCATGGGAAGTTTTTGGCACATCCGACTCCATTTTTTTAGAAACCTACGCCCAGTTGCCTGAGCCCGATACCCAGTTGCTCACCAAGTGGTCCCGCATTCGCAACATTCGAGACGCAGTCAACAAAGACATTGAAACCCTACGCGCTGCCGGTCAGGTAGGCGCGTCTTTGCAAGCCCAAGTGCAACTTACGGTTAACGCGGCTGACTATGCCTTGCTCAGCAGTTTGGGCGCTGACTTGAAATATGTATTCATCACTTCTGGGGCCACTCTGAGCCTTGGGGAAGCGCTGAGCGTTCACACTGAGGTTTCACAAGACCCCAAGTGCGATCGCTGCTGGCATTACGCGTCAGATGTGGGCCAACAAGCGGACCACCCCAGTTTGTGTGGCCGCTGCTTCAGCAGTTTGTTTGACAAGCCCACCACTTCAAGCGCTCCAGAGCGGCGGTTTGCCTGATATGGCTAAAAACTTTTCTCGAGCTCCCTTTCAACCCAGTCTTGGATTGTGGCTGGGCTTAGCTGTTGTGGTGTTGTTGGCTGATCAGTTCACCAAGATTTTGATCTTGGGGCATTACCAGTTGGGCGACAGCACGATGGTGACATCGTTTTTTAACGTGGTGCGGGTTCACAATGCCGGTGCGGCCTTTTCGTTTTTGTCAGACGCTTCGGGCTGGCAGCGCTGGTTGTTTATCGGTATTGGTGCAGTGGCCATGGTGTTGATCGTGTGGATGCTGCGATCTAACCCAACTCAGCGTTTGTTCTCGGCCGCACTGACCCTGATTTTGGGCGGCGCGATGGGCAACGTTTTAGACCGACTTCTCTACGGCTACGTGGTGGACTTTATTGACGTGCACTGGGCGGGCTGGCACTTTCCAGCATTCAATGTGGCCGACAGCGCCATTTCGTTGGGCGCTGCGGCACTGATTCTGGACGAACTCCTGCGAGTTCGACGTTCTTAAAGCGTCAAAATCGTGCAGCCCGTGGTGTTGCGGGCTTCTAAATCGATGTGCGCCTGTTGAATCTGTTCCAGCGGATAGGTTTGGTCGATATTGATTTTCACTTTGCCGCTCACCACCACGTCAAACAAATCATTGGCCATAGCCTGAGTGCTTTCGCGCGTGGCAATATGAGTGAACAGGGTTTGGCGCGTCACGTAAAGTGAACCTTTACCGGCCAGTGAGCCTGGCGCAAAAGGTGGCACGGGGCCTGACGCATTGCCAAAACTGGCCATCAATCCAAAGGGGCGCAAGCAATCCAACGACTTGTCCCAAGTGTCTTTACCCACCGAGTCGTACACCACCTTGACGCCCTTGCCACCGGTGATCTCTTTAACTCGCGCCGCAAAATCTTCTTTGCTGTAGTTGATGGCAAAGGCCGCGCCATTGGCTTTGGCCAATTCGCACTTGGCGTCTGAACCTGCAGTACCAATCAATTGAAGGCCCAAGGATTTGGCCCACTGGCACACAATTTGGCCTACACCGCCTGCCGCCGCATGAAACAACACATGGTCACCTGGCTCTAAGCCCTCTACAGGGCGCACTTTTTTAAGCAAGTACTGGGCGGTTAAACCCTTTAGCATCATGGCCGCGCCGGTTTCAAACGAAATCGCGTCTGGCAATTTGCACACACATTTGGCAGGCATGACCCGCACTTCGCAATAGCTTCCAGGGGGCTGGCTAGCATAGGCCGCACGGTCGCCCACCTTCAAGTGGGTCACGCCCTCGCCCACGGCTTCCACTACGCCAGAGGCCTCCATGCCCAAATTCAAAGGCATGGGCAGTTGGTACAAACCAGAACGCTGGTACACATCAATAAAGTTCAAACCCACCGCTTTGTGGCGGATGCGAATCTCCCCAGGGCCTGGATCCCCCACTGTCACCATGGCAATTTTGAGCTGCTCAGGCCCACCGTGTTGTGCAATTTGAACGGCGCGTGAAGTTAAGGTCATGAGAGGTCTCCTAATATGTTTTGGGTTGATATGGCTCAAATTCTATAAGGGCGGCCAACTGCAAGATCTGGGGGCTTAAACGCCATGCCCAAACCGCTCATCCTTGACCCTAAAGCCTCGTGCCGCCAGAACGCGCAACGCTTGCTGGGAGAAAACTTGCAACAATTTTTTGAATGTCTCCAAGCCATACCTAACTCTGATGACCCCGAACTGATCCACCAAGCGCGCATGGCTTGGCGGCGCTCCCGCGTTCTTTGGCGCTTGTTCCAGCCAGTAGACACTTTAGGCTCACCTTGGGGCGAGCTTAGTCCTCTGCTTAAGCCACTGGGGCTTGTGCGTGACCTTGACGTTGCCCGACTCGAAACCCGGCCCCAGCGCCTAAAAGCCGCCCCCTTATCCCCCGCTTACTTGTGGGCTCAGCAGGCTCTGCAACGGCTTTCAGACTCAGCTCGTCTTCAGTTGATTGACCAAATCGCCACACTCCAGCCGCCCAAGTTGCACCACCTGACCCATTGGCTGGCAGCACTTCAAATCCAACCCCAACACCCGAAGTCTTGGGCTAGGGCCCGTGCAAGGAAATGGGTAGAGGCCTTGACGCGCAGCTACGAGGAAGCGCAAATACAAACCTTTAGCGCCAAAAGGTGGCACTTGGTGCGCCTTAGAGCCAAGCGACTGCGCTACGGTATTGAGGCCCTTGGCCCTCTGCTGCCCCGCAAATGGGCCAAGCTATGGCACCACAGAGCACGCCAACTCCAAATCCGTTTGGGTCTTGAAAGAGACGCGCTGCGACTCACCGAATTGTTACAGTGCACGTCATGTCCACCCAAGCGTACGCACGACTCACCCCCGCCACCATCCTGCTCCTAACCATCCCGCCCCTCATGTGGGCCGGCAATGTGGTGGTAGGCCGGATGTTGAGCCCGCATGTTTCGCCGGTCACGCTGAATTTCATCCGCTGGAGCTTGGCTTTTTTAATTTTGCTGCCGCTGGCTTGGCGCGTCGTGCTGCCGGGCAGTGGCTTGTGGGCCAGCTGGAAGCGCTTCACCTTGCTGGGTTTGCTGGTCGGTTGCTACAACGCGCTGCAGTACATGGCGCTGGAAACCTCCTCACCGCTCAACATCACCCTAGTGGCGTCCAGCAGCCCGATTTGGATGATGGCCATAGGCCGCTTGTTTTTTGCAGCGCCCATCAGCCGCAGGCAAGGCCTTGGGGCGGTGTTGTCCATGCTGGGCGTTGCCTTGGTTTTAAGCCGCGGCGAATTGGACGCCTTGCTGAATTTGCGATTGGTGGTGGGCGATGTGTACATTTTGGTGGCCACCCTGTCTTGGGCGTATTACAGCTGGATGCTGACCCAAAAAAATCAAGAACCGGCCCATATTCGCAACAATTGGTCGGCATTTTTACTGTCTCAAATTGTGTTTGGCATGGGTTGGGCAGGCGTGTTTGCGGCCGGCGAATGGGCGACAGACCGCGCCTTTGTAAATTGGAGCTGGCCAGCAGCTGCCGGCATGTTGTTTGTAGCGCTCGGACCTGCACTGCTGGCCTACCGTTGCTGGGGTGCCGGCGTGCAAAGGGCGGGACCCGCGGTAGCCTCCTTTTTTTCCAACCTCACCCCCCTGTTTGCGGCCTTAGGGTCTTTGGCTTTATTGGGCGAATTGCCCCAATACTTTCATGTGCTGGCTTTTGCGTTCATTGTGGGGGGGATCGTGGTATCTTCAAAACGTTTTCAATGATCGAGTCTTCTCCCATGAACCACCCACCTCAAGCCCAAGTTACGGATGGACAAACTGCCCGCTCAGGCCGCTTGGCTTGGGTATGTGGCTTACTGGCTTTGGTCTTGAGCGCCTGCGGAGCCACCACACCGCTCAACGAGAGCAGCGCCAATACTTCCCCCATTTCCAGGGAAATGAACGACCTGATCAACAACAACCAGTTGCCTGCGGGGGCCAAAATCAACCATGGACAGTCGCTCATCATGGGCGCAGGCGACAACTGGGTGGGCCGAGTGGTGATGGAGCTGAGCCAAAGCCCTAACGCCACCTACAACTTTTTTCTAGACCAATACCCCGCGCAAGGCTGGACTTTGGTGACGGCAGTGCGAGGCAAAACCAGTTTGCTGGTGTTCACCAAGGCCGACCGAACAGCCTCGGTGGAAATGGTGGAGGGCGCTTTTGGTGCCACCCAAACCACTTTAACAGTGACCCCCAAAACCACGCTGCCCACCCCGGCATCGGCCAGCCCCGCTCGGCGTTAGAACCTAAGTTAAGGTCTTAGTTAGGACGTTAAAGCCTTAGTAGGTTCCGGGGTACGCACCCCCGTCTGCCAATACGTTTTGCCCATTGATGTAAGCGGCCTGTTGGCTGCACAAAAAGGCGCAAATGGCGCCAAATTCTTGCGGGTTGCCAAAGCGTTGCGTCGGAATTTGCTTGCGGCGCGCATCCATCACGGCCTCCAGCGGTTGACCGGTTTTTTTAACGGCATTGGCAAAGTTGCCACGCAAACGGTCGGTATCAAAAGCGCCTGGTAAGAGGTTGTTGATGGTCACCCCATGAGCGGCCAACTTAGGGTTGCGCGCCACACCTGCCACAAAACCGGTTAAACCGCTGCGCGCACCGTTGGACAAGCCCAAAATGTCTATGGGCGCCTTCACCGCGCTGGAGGTGATGTTGATGATGCGTCCAAACCCACGGGCCGCCATGCCGTCTACCGTGGCCTTGATGAGTTCAATAGGGGTGATCATGTTGGCGTCCACAGCCTTGATCCAAGCCTCGCGGTCCCAGTCGCGGAAGTCTCCGGGGGGTGGGCCTCCTGCGTTGGTGACCACAATGTCAAATTCTTGGCGCTGTGCAAACACGGCCTGCCGCCCATCGGGGGTGGTGATGTCAGCCGCCACGGCCAAAACCTCTCCTGCACCTTGCAGTGCCTTGAGTTCGGCTACAGCGGCGTTCAGGGCTTCAGCACCCCGGGCCACGATGAGCACATGCGCCCCTTCTTGGGCCAAGGCCTGAGCGCAGCCCAAACCCAAACCTTTGCTGGCCCCACACACCAACGCCCATTTACCTCTAATTCCTAAGTCCATATTGCAAGTCCTACTTCAAATAAAAAAAAACGCCTTAATAACCTGCAGCCAGACCATCGCGTCGCGCGTCGCTAGCCGCCACATAGCCTTCTACCTTAGGGTCGCCCGCACGCCAAATAAACTGACCCGCACCAAAGTCTTGATAAGAATCGTTGATGACTTCCATTTTGTGGCCACGCTCGGCCAAACCTTGTACCGTGGCGATTGACATACCGGCTTCCACATTGATTTCTAACCCTGCGTTGTAACGCCACCTTGGGGCGTCGCAAGCAGTTTGCGGATCTTGCTTGTAATCCAGCATGCGCACCAGCGTTTGCATGTGCCCCTGGGGTTGCATGTTGGCGCCCATCACCCCAAAGCTCATCACAGGTTGGCCGTTTTGAGTCAAAAAGGCGGGGATGATGGTGTGGAAAGGCCGCTTGCCTGGCGCTACCAAGTTGGCCGGGTTGTGGGCATTGGCTAGCAAGTTGAACGCATGGCCTCGGTTTTGCAGACTCACGCCAAATTCCGGCTCCACACAACCTGAGCCAAAGCCCATGTAATTGCTCTGAATAAAGCTGACCATCATGCCGTTTTCATCGGCCGTGGTGAGGTAAATGGTGCCGCCCTTGACCGGGTTGCCCGCCCCAAAGTCCTGCGCCTTGTTCATTTGAATCAGCTTGGCGCGCGAGGCCAAATAGGCGTCATCCAGCATCTGCTTGGCACTCACTTGCATGCTGCCGGGTTCGGCCACATAGCGGTAGACATCGGCAAAGGCCAGCTTCATCGCTTCAATTTGCAGGTGCTGAGAGTCCACACCATCCACCGGCAAACCCGCCACATCCAGCTGGTTCAAGATGCCCAAGGCAATCAAGGCGGCAATGCCCTGACCATTGGGTGGAATTTCGTGCAGGGTGTAACCACGGTAGTTTTTGCCAATGGGCTCTACCCACTCAGGCTTGTAGGCGGCTAAATCGCTGGCCTTAAGGCAGCCGCCGTATTCATTCGAAAAACGCTCCAGAGCCTGGGCGATTTCGCCGCCATAAAAGGCCTGCCCTTTGGAAGCTGCAATGGCACGCAAACCCTTGGCTGCAGCCGCAAACTTAAACAACTCGCCCACACGGGGTGCCCTGCCCCAAGGCAAAAAGGCCTGCGCAAACCCCGGCATGCTCTGCAGCTCGGCGGTGGCGGCTTCCCATTTTTGTTGCACCACCACGGGCATCAGGTAACCGCGCTCTGCAATTTCAATGGCCGGGGCCATCAAATCGGCAAAAGGCAACTTGCCAAAGCGCTCGCTCATGGCCACCCAACTGGCCACCGCACCAGGCACGGTCACAGCGTCCATGCCGCGCTTTGGCGGGTGCGCTTGCGCACCGTATTTAGATTCAAAGTACTGGGGTGTCCAGCCTTGGGGCGCACGCCCTGAGGCATTCAAGCCATGCAAGGCCTTGCCGTCCCACAAAATCGCAAACGCATCGCTGCCTAGGCCATTGCTAACGGGCTCACAAATGGTCATAGCTGCAGCCGCTGCAACCGCCGCATCCACCGCGTTACCCCCGCTTTGCAAAATGCGCAAACCCGCCTGGGCCGCCAAGGGGTGAGAGGTAGACACCACGTTGCGCGCAAATACGGGCAAGCGGGTGCTGGCATAGGGATTGGAAAAATTGAACTGCATAGCGACTCAGAACCTCAAAGCAAACAAACTCTAAAACAGACTATTTAACGTACAAACGGCACCCTAAGGTGCCGTTTGAGGGTTGCAGTGTAAAAGAACTTACTCTTCTACAAAGGCCTCTTCACGTTTGGCCTTCACAGCAGGCATCAACACGATGATCAGCAACACCGCAGCAATTGCCAGCAATGTGGCCGACAAAGGCCGCGTGACCAACACGCTCCAGTCACCGCGAGACAACAGAAGCGCACGGCGTAGGTTTTCTTCCATCATCGGGCCCAAAATGAAGCCCAGCAACAAAGGTGCAGGCTCCACACCCAGTTTGATAAAGATATAGCCGATGACACCAAATATCGCCACCATCCAAATATCGAAGGTGTTGTTATTGGTGGTGTACACACCCAAGGCGCAGAACAGCACGATGGCGGGGAACAACCAACGGTAAGGCACGCTGAGCAGTTTGATCCAAATGCCAATCAATGGCAGGTTCAAAATGATGAGCATCAGGTTACCGATCCACATGGAGGCAATCAGACCCCAGAACAGCTCGGGGTTGCTGGTCATCACCTGTGGGCCAGGCTGGATGTTGTGGATGGTCATGGCACCCACCATCAAAGCCATCACGGCGTTAGGTGGAATACCTAGCGTCAGCAAAGGAATGAAGGAGGTTTGCGAGCCTGCATTGTTAGCAGACTCAGGAGCCGCCACGCCGCGAATGTTGCCCTTGCCAAACGGAACTTCACCGGGCTTGAGCTTGGTTTTCTTTTCGACGGTGTAGGCCGCAAACGCCGCCAACAAAGCGCCACCACCGGGCAAGATACCCAGCATAGAACCCAAAGCCGTGCCACGGAGAATAGCAGGCGTCATGAGCTTGATGTCTTCCCAGTTAGGGTAAAGGTTGCTTACCTTGTCAGTGAACACTTCGCGGTCTCCTTCCTTGACCGAAAGGTTGGCAATGATCTCGCCATAACCGAACACACCCATGGCAATGATGATGAAGCCAATACCGTCGGTAAGTTCAGGAATGTCAAAGGAGAAGCGTGCCACACCAGAGTTCACGTCGGTACCCACTAGGCCGAGCAGCAAGCCCAGAATGATCATGGCCACAGCCTTGAGCAAAGAACCCGAGGCCAACACCACCGCACCAATCAGACCCAACACCATGAGCGAAAAGTACTCAGCAGGGCCGAACTTGAAGGCGACTTCAGTTAGAGGAGCCGCAAAGGCCGCCAAAATCAAAGTGCCCACGCAACCGGCAAAGAAAGAACCGATACCGGCAGCGGCCAAGGCAGGGCCCGCACGGCCGCGTTTGGCCATTTGGTGTCCGTCAATAATGGTCACCACCGATGAAGATTCACCGGGCAAGTTCACCAAAATGGCGGTGGTAGAGCCACCGTACTGCGCACCGTAGTAAATACCGGCCAACATAATCAGCGCTGCAACTGGGGGCAGCGCATAAGTTGCAGGCAGCAACATAGCGATAGTGGCAATGGGGCCCACACCGGGCAACACGCCAATCAAAGTGCCCAAGAGGCAGCCGATAAAGGCATAAATCAGGTTGGTGGTGGTAAACGCAACACCGAAACCTAAGCTGAGGTTATTGATCAAATCCATTTAGGGTCTCCTCAACCAGTAATGAAAGCAGGCCAAACGGGCAACTGCAACTTCAGCAGCTTCACAAAGGCCAAGTAACTGCCAATCGACAAAACCACGCTGAGGATCAACACCTCTTTGAGCTTGAAGACTTCACCGGCCAAGCTGGCCACAATCACCAAGCCAAAAATTCCAACGATCAAGCCCATATGTGGAATACCCAACTTGGGCAAACCACCGAGCAAGATACCAAACAACACGTTGGCCGAGATCACGAAGAACAAGGGCTTCCAAGCCCATTTGCCGATCTTATCGCCACCTTGCGCTTTTGAGGTAAAGCCCGTCACAGTGATGAGCACGCCCAAAATGGTTAAGACGGTCCCAAGCAAGGTTGGGAAGTAACCTGGGCCCATACGGGCGCCGGTACCCAAGTTATAACTGGAAGCGCCATAGACAAAAGCCAAGCCCAACGCAGTAAACATGAGTCCGGAGAAAAAGTCTTTCTGACTCTTGATATTCACAAAAGATCTCCTACAAATTTCTAGAAGGTCGCATTCTGCCTTGTATTCATGCGGCTTCTGGATGTGGATACCACCTATTTGCGCCATCCTAGGGATATCCCTAGGCACATCCTCAAGATATCAAGTCAACGGGTTTGAAGCCTTTGATCCATTTCAGTGCAGGCAAACCCCAACGGGCTTGTATGAGCTCGGCACGTTGCACCAAAAGCTTGCGGTCGGGTCGCTTTGGAGTGCGTTGGGCCAGCACCACGGTGTTGCCCTCGCGCGTGGCCTTAAATGTCCACAAGGCATCTGTCCCAAAAGCCTTGGCCATTTTTTGAAGGCTGCGCTGGTAGCTGGACGAACGCCCAAATAAATTGACTGTCATGCAACCATGCTCCGTTAAGGTGGCGCAGCAATCGGCATAAAAAACCTCACTATCGAGCACAGGGGCAGCGGCTTGAGCGTCGTACAAGTCCACCTGCAAGGCATCCACACTGGCCTGCCAATGCGCTTGCCGAATTTCTTCAGCCGCATTGCCCAACACCACTTGCATGCGTTTTGTGTTGGCTGGCAGCTTGAACCAGCCGCGGCAGGCGGCAATGACCTGTGGGTTGAGCTCAATAGCGGTGGTCTGCATGCGCAGCACCTTGTGGCAAAACTTGGTCAAAGACCCTGCGCCCAAGCCCAGTTGCAGGGCTTGGAGACTGGGCACCGTGTCGGGCTCTACCAGCAGCATCCAAGCAAACATGCGTTGAATGTATTCATGCACCAAGGCGGTGGGGTCATCTATTCGCATAGAACCCTGAATCCACTCGGTTTCCAAGTGCATGTGCCGCACATCGCCCCAATCCGAAAAATGCACCTCGGGCAAAACCGCAGCTGCTACTTGAGCAGCTTTTGAGACACCAGGGGATTTGGGAGCGCTTTTGCTCACAGGTAGGGCTGTACCCACTGCTCACTGCGCTCCCATAGAGCGCGGGCCAGGCTTGCGTCTTGCCCCAAGGGGGTGGGCAGCACGTGCTTGCACAGGTCGTAATAAAGACCCGTTTCGTTTGCGCATTGCGCTGAAGTGGCGCAGAACAGCGAGGTGCGAGCACCTTCTTCTGGAGTGATCATGCCGCGCAACTTAAGCAAATGCCTAAAGGGCAAGGGAACGGCTCGCCACACCTCTGTGGACACCACGCCAGGGTGCAAGGCATAGCTGGTCACGCCTGTATCCTGCAGGCGTCTGCCCAGCTCTGCGCTGAACCAAATATTGGCCAGCTTCGAGACGCCGTATTCCTGAATGCCGGTAAACGTTCGGGTGGGTTGCTGCAAGGCCTCCCAACTCCAAGCCTGGGCTTTGCGGTGGGCCCGACTGGCCACCGTGACCACGCGCGCCGAACCATAAGCAGAGGCCGTGGCCTTGAGCTTAGGCAGCAGCAACTGCGTGAGCAAAAAATGGCCCACGTGGTTGACGCCAAATACCTTTTCAAATCCGCTTGCAGACAAGCCGCGCGCACCCGCCAAGCCTGCGTTGTTGATCAAGATGTGAAGAGGAAACCCAAGGCTCAAAAAAGCTTGGGCACAAGCTTTTACAGAATGCAGGTCGCCAAGGTCAAGTGGCAACCATTCCACCTGCCCAATAGGGGGCACGGTGGCAGCGGAATTAGAAATAGGCATCAGGGTGGGCCAGGCCCGGATTTCGTCCAGAACCACTTGGGTTCTTTCCTGCGACAAACCTGCCAAAAACACCCTCGCACCATGGCGAGCCAGTTCTCGAGCCGTCACGCGGCCTATGCCTGTGTTGGCGCCAGTGATCAAGGCAACTTTTCCGGTCAAGTCTGGCAGGTTCAGCGGGGGGATGTTCATGGCGTGATTATCTTTGGGTGAATTGGCTTGGGGGCGCTTGGGGGCAAAAGCGCGCGCAGCTTGGGTAAAGCGCTGCAGGCGTTGGCTAGGGTTGCAGCTTGCAAGACGTCTAAGCTGATGCCCCGTAAATCTGCTACCACCTTTGCAATTCGCGGCAATTCTGCAGGCTCGTTGCGTCCCTGCGGCTGGCCCAGCGCCCGGTCTGCGGCGGTGGTGTAGAGCCAGTGCGGCGGAATGTCGGGGGCGTCGGTCTCCAACACCAAGGCGCTTATGGGCAGCTCTGTGGCCAAACGTCTCAGTTGCTGGGCTCGCTCATACGTCACTGCGCCGCCGAAACCCAATTTAAAACCCAATTCTAAAAAGCTATCGGCTTGCTGTGCACTGCCATTAAAAGCATGGGCAATGCCCCCCATGGGCTGGTGCGTCCGCAACCCCTTAAGCAACTGGTCTGCAGACTTGCGCACATGCAAAATCACCGGCAACTGGTGATGTGCTGCCAGCTGCAACTGCGCCTTATAAAAATACAGTTGCTTGTCCCGCATGGCGGGCGTGCACAACTGAGGCACAAAAAAATCTAAACCTATTTCGCCCACGGCCACCAAATGTGGGTCCTGAACATGGTCCCTAAGCGCTTGGTCCAACACATTCAAGTCGGATTCCGGCGCCTGCGGTACATACAAAGGGTGAATGCCCAAGGCATAACTGTCTTTATGGTGTTGTCCGTTGAACGCCACACCTTGGTGTGCCAACCGGCGCACGGCGTCAAAGTTGGCCACCTCTACCGCAGGCAATACGCAATGCACTAAGCCAAGGGACGCGGCGCGCTGGCGCACCGGCAAGTGCTGCCCTAAAAATTCTGGGGCGTCTAGATGGCAGTGGGTGTCGATCCAGCCCTTCATGGCAGGGCTTTTAAAGCTTTGAGAGTCGGCCTTGCACCAGCTGACACTGATGCCCGCAACGCTGCGCCAGGGCGGGGTCGTGGGTCACCACCACAAACGCCGTACCCTGTTGTTGGGCCAGATTCAGCATCAGGTCCAACACCCCTTGTGCGGTGGAGCGGTCTAGATTGCCCGTGGGTTCATCGGCCAACACGCAGGCGGGCTGGGTCACCAAAGCCCGGGCAATGGCCACGCGCTGCCGCTCACCTCCTGACAGTTCTGAAGGTCGGTGGTGCAAGCGGCCCGACAAACCCACCGCCGCCAACAAGTGTTCTGCCGCAGCAGCAGCTTGGGCTTTGGGCTGCCGTCTTATCCACAAAGGCATGGCCACATTTTCTAGCGCTGAAAATTCTGGGAGCAGGTGGTGAAACTGAGACACAAAACCTAGGTGCTGGTTGCGCAAGCGTCCAAGCTGCGCTGCACTGAGTCGGCTGATGTTTTCCCCCAGCCAATGCACCGTGCCTTGCGTGGGTGCATCTAAGCCCCCCAGCACATGCAACAGCGTACTTTTGCCCGAACCCGAGGCCCCCACTATGGCCCAGGTTTCTCCGCTTTTCACTTGCAAGTCCACCCCTTGCAGGACCTGTACATCCAACGGGCCTTCATGAAAGCGCTTGCTTATGCCCTGCGCATCCAGCACCAGACTATTCATATCGCAGAGCCTCAGCTGGATTCACGCGGCTGGCCTGCCAGCTGGGGTACAAAGTGGATACCCAAGACAGCGCCAATGAAATCAAAGCGATGGGCACGATGTCTGCGCTTTGCGGGTCGCTGGGCATGCGGCTGATTAGGTAAATGTCTTGAGGTAAAAAACTCGCGCCCAACAAATGCTCCAGGGCGGGTACCAGCACATCAATGTTCAAGGCTACTGCCAAACCCAAACCCAAACCGACCAAAGTGCCCATGACGCCCACCGCGGCGCCCTGCACCACAAAAATGATCAATATGCTGCGCGGGGTAGCGCCCAGTGTTCGCAAAATGGCAATGTCTGCACGTTTGTCGGTGACCGACATCACCAAGGTGGACACCAAGTTAAATGCCGCCACCGCCACGATCAGGGTAAGGATGATGAACATCATGCGTTTTTCAAGCTGCACAGCGGCAAACCAATTGCGGTTTTGGCGGGTCCAGTCGCGCACATAAAACCGGTTTTCTAAGGCCAGGCTCAACTGCTCGGCCACGCGCGGGGCTTGGTGCAGATCGCGCAGCTTCAAGCGCAGACCTGTGGGGCCTTCCAGCTTGAAAATGCGGGCGGCGTCGTCCAGATGCACCAAAGCCAGAGAGGCGTCAAATTCAAAATGCCCCGAATCGAAAGTACCCACCAACGTCATTTGTTTAAGACGTGGCACCACGCCAGCAGGGGTCACTTGGCCTGATGGGGCCACCAAGGTCACTTTATCGCCAGTGCGCAAGCCTAAAGAGCGCGCCAACTCGCTACCCAAGACCACACCAAATTCACCGGGCACCAGTTGAGACAGTGCCGGAATGTGCAAATCGGTCACCGTGGGCTCAAGGGCAGGGTCTATGCCTCTGACCACAGCGCCTTTCATGTCTTCGCCGCGCGCCACCAAGGCTTGTGCGCCAATAAAGGGCGCCGCCCCCACCACCTGCGGATGGGCGCGCACCACGCTTAGGGTTTGGGCCAAGTTGGTCAAGGCGTCGCCATAGGGCGCCAACACTTCAACGTGCGACACGACGCCCAGCATGCGGTCGCGCACTTCTTTTTGAAAGCCGTTCATCACGCTCAGCACAATGATGAGGGCGGCCACCCCAAGGGCAATGCCCAGCATGGACACCGCTGAAATAAACGAAATAAACCCATTGCGGCGCGTCGCCTTACCCGCACGGGTATAGCGCCAACCCAAAATGAGTTCGTAAGGAAATAGCATGTGGGCGAAGCTTTTTGGGGGTGTGGTGACTTGAGTTGCGATTATTCGCCATTTGCTGACCCAGCGGCGGGAGACAATACAAGCTATGCCTCCTGATTCGCAAGCTGCTCCTTCTCCAGCACCCTCACACGTGTTGGTTCCATTTGCAGTGTGTGAGGATCCCGCCAGCCGCCAAGCCCTGCGCAAGCTGGATTTGCCCAACCTAGACGCTCTGCTGCAATCGTTGTTGCCCCAAGGGGTACAGAGCATTCCGCTCCAATCGCCCACACTTGCGCATGAGCGCCTATGGGCAGGCGCGCACCAACTCAACCCCTTGGCCCCCGCCTGGGCAGCTTGGCATGCACAGCGCATGGGGCTGGACCCGCTGGGGCAATGGGCTTGGGCTTGGATTACCCCTTGCTATTGGCAGGTGGCGCAAGCCCAAGTGACCCTAAGCGACCCCGATGAGCTGCAACTGAGTGCGCCAGAATTTCAAGCCCTGCTTGAAAGCATGCAACCCTATTTTGCAGAAGACGGCATAGAACTTAAGCAAGTGGAACACCCCCCCAATTTGCCAACGCCTTTGCTCCCCCCTATGCCAACCTCTATGTCAACCTCATGGCTGGCCAAAGGCGAGGTATTTCGGTCTTACGATGTTTTTTCTTCTTATGTGTCTTTAGAGCGCGCCCTTGACCAAGACCTGACCCCGTGGATGCCCGCGCACCCCACGCTACGGCGTTTGCAAAATGAAATGCAAATGCTCATGTACACCCACCCCGTCAATGAGGCGCGCAGCCAAGCCCGAAGACCCACCGTCAATTCCTTTTGGATCAGTGGCGCTGGTGCGCTGGATGGCATCTCCACATCCAGCCCTTCCCCCTCAAGCGCTTCCATGAAATATGCACAAAACTTGTCCCGGCCCGCCTTGCAAGGCGACTTGCAAGGTGACTGGCAGGCTTGGAGCGAGGCTTGGAGCGCACTGGACGCCCAAACACTGGCACCCTTGTTGGCCAAGGTGCGCTCAGCCCAAGCTGGGGCAACAGAACCACATGCACCACACCGTCAAATCAGCCTCACGCTGTGCAGCGCCTTTAAGTCGCACACTTTTTGCAGCGGTAACGTGTCGGCTTGGTCAAGATTCAAACGCGTATTTCAGCCCTCAGCCACTGCGCGGCGGCATGCCTTCATGGAGCAACTGTGAACATCACCCCTCGGGACATTCCCCCACGTGCCGTTTGGGCCTTAGAGCAAGCAGGAGTGCACCCTTTGCTGGCGCGTTTGTATGCCGCACGCGGCGTGAACGACCCCGCTGAACTGGACGATGGCTTGGCCAAATTGCTGCCGCCCTCTGACATGTTGGGCACGCAAGCCGCTGCCACGTTGTTGGCTGACGCCATGGCGCGCCAAGCGCCCATTTGCATCGTGGCCGACTACGACTGCGATGGCGCCACTGCCTGCGCCGTGGCCGTGCGCGGCCTGCACTTGCTGGGTGCCACGCGCGTGAGCTACGTGGTACCCGACCGCGTGGTGGATGGCTATGGCCTAACCCCTCCCATTGCCCAGCGGGTTCACGCCACCGGTGCCCAAGTGCTGGTGACGGTAGACAACGGTATTGCCAGCGTGGAAGGCGTGGCCACCGCCCAAGCTTTGGGCCTGCAGGTGCTGGTGACCGACCACCACCTGCCCGGCCCCGAATTGCCCGCGGCGGAAGTCATCGTCAACCCCAACCAACCGGGCTGCACTTTTGCTAGCAAAGCCATGGCAGGTGTGGGGGTGATGTTTTATGTGCTGCTGGCCTTACGCGCCGAGTTACGCGCACGTGGCGCCTTTACCGCGGAGCAACAACCCAAACTCGACACCCTGTTGCCCTTGGTGGCACTAGGCACCGTAGCCGATGTGGTCAAGCTTGATGCCAACAACCGTCGTTTGGTGGCGCAAGGCCTCAAGCGGATTCGCGCGGGCGCGCTTCCGGCGGGCTTGGCCAGCCTGTTTGCGGTGGCGGGCCGCAAAGCTGCTCTAGCCACCACCTTTGATTTTGGATTTGCCGTAGGCCCGCGCTTGAATGCTGCGGGCCGTTTGTCTGACATGACCCTAGGCATTGAGTGCCTGCTTACAGACGACCCCGCCCGTGCCGACGAACTGGCACGCCAGCTGGACGCCATCAACCGCGAACGCCGCGAAATTGAAGGCGATATGCGCGAGCAGGCTTACCAATTGGCCGAAGAACTTTTGGACCCGCATGAAGAACCCCCGCCTGCCATTTGCGTGTTTGACCCCGACTTTCACGAAGGCGTAGTGGGCATTGTGGCCTCGCGCCTCAAAGACAAATTGCACCGCCCTACCTTTGTGTTTGCGGCCAGCCAAGCCCCCGGCAAAGAACATGAGCTCAAAGGCTCGGGCCGCTCGATACCGGGTTTTCATTTGCGAGACGCGCTGGACTTGGTAGCCAAACGCTACCCCGGCGTGTTGCTGCGCTTTGGTGGCCACGCCATGGCGGCAGGATGCACCGTGGCTGAAGAACATTTAGACACCTTTGAACAAGGCTTGATGGAGGTGGCCGCCGAATGGCTGGACGCCGCCACACTGACCCGCCAATTGCAAACCGATGGCCCACTGCCTCCCGAATACTGCCGCATTGACATGGTGGACGTGCTGCAGCAACCCGTATGGGGGCAAGGCTTTGCGCCGCCCACCTTCAGTGAGGAGCTGGAAGTGGTGTCACAGCGGCTGGTGGCCGAGAAACATATGTCCTTAAAACTCAAGCACCAAGGCCAAGCCATTGACGGTATTTGGTTTGGCCGCACCGAGCCCTTGCCACCTCGTGCCCTGTTAGCCTTTAGGCTGGAAGCGGACGAATGGCAAGGCCAGCGGCGGGTGCGGTTTTTGGTGGAGGGCGCTGCCCTCTAAAATGAGTCGGTGAGCACGATACTTAACGCCGACCTTCACTGCCACTCTGTGGTGTCTGACGGCACGCTCACGCCCGAGGCTCTGGCCCAACGCGCCAAAGCCAATGGCGTAGAACTTTGGGCCCTAACCGACCACGACGAAGTGGGCGGCCAGCAACGGGCCCAAGCAGCCGCCCAGGCACTGGGCATGGGTTATTTAACGGGTACCGAAATTTCCATCACCTTTGCGGGCCAAACCGTTCACATTGTGGGCTTGGGCTTTAATGCCGAGGACGACAACATTCAAAAAGGGCTGTACCAAACCCGCGGCGGGCGTGGCCTAAGGGCTCAAGAAATGTCCGCCAGCTTGGCTGCGGCGGGCATTAAAGGGGCTTACGAGGGCGCGCTGAAGTACGCGGGCAACCCGGAGCTGATTTCCCGTACCCACTTTGCGCGCTTCTTAGTCGAAGCTGGGGTGTGCAGCGAAACCAATGAGGTGTTTCGCAAATACCTCACTGAAGGTAAGCCGGGGTTTGTGCCGCACCGCTGGGCCAGCCTGAAAGACGCCGTGCATTGGATTCGAGATGCTGGCGGCGTGGCCGTGATTGCCCACCCCGCCCGATACCCCTTTAGCGCCACCGAAGAATATGCACTGTTCAGCGAATTTAAGGCGCACGGCGGGCAAGCGGTAGAAGTGGTTACTGGCAGCCACACCGCCGCCGAATACGTCAAATACGCCGATATGGCGCTGGAGTTTGACTTGGCAGCTTCTCGAGGCAGCGATTTTCACAGCCCAGATGAATCGCGCACCGACTTGGGCACCCTGCCCTACTTGCCCGGCAAGCTCACGCCGGTATGGGATTTGCTGACCCACCGTATTCAGTAAGTCAAGCGCTGTAAGTTTTGCGCCCCACGTTTTGAACCGATCTCCTTTGCTGGGCATTGCGCTGGTGTTGTGCGCTTTGGCCTGCTTTGCCACCTTGGACACCGTGACCAAATACGTCACCCTGACGGTGCCGGTGATGTTTGCATTGTGGTTTCGCTATGCGTTTCAAGCAGTGGCGACCACTGTGCTCATGTGGCCACAGCGCGGTGTGACCCTTTGGAAGACCCAACGTGTGGGCTTGCAGTGCTTGCGCGGCACCTTGCTGCTGCTCACCAGCATGTTCACGTTTATGAGCCTCACCTTCATGCCGGTGGGCGAATTTACGGCTGTGGCCATGATCACCCCGCTGGTGGTCACCCTGCTGGCTACGCTGCTGCTTAAAGAGCGCGTGTCGGTGTGGCGCTGGCTGTTGGTGGCGGGCGGGTTTACGGGCACGCTGCTCATCATCCGGCCTGGAGGCGAGCTATGGAGCTGGTTGCTGTTGCTGCCACTGTGTCAAGTGCTGGCGTACGCGTCGTTTCAAATTCTCACCAGTCGCATGGTGCAAACCGAAGACCCCATCACCACCCACATTTACACCGGTTGGGTAGGCACCGCCTTGGCCAGCGTGCCACTGTATTTTTATTGGCAACCGCCTGCAAGCTGGGCCGAATGGGCGGGCTTGGCGGTCATGGGCCTCACCGGGTCTTTGGGCCACTTTTGTTTGATTCACGCCTTCAGAAAAGCGCAAGCCGCCACCCTGACCCCGATTTTTTACGCTCAAATTGGCATGGCCATGTTGGGCGGCTGGCTGATGTTTTCTCACCTGCCTGATGGCTGGGCCTTGGCGGGTATGGCCTTGATTGCAGTGTGCGGCGCCACCAGCACTTGGCTGGCCGTACTTGAAAGCCGCTTGCGCACCCACCCAAAATAGACAGACCATGGCCCAGTATTTCGAACTCCACCCCGACAACCCCCAGCCCCGGCTGCTCAAGCAGGCTGCGGCCTTACTCACACAAGGCGGCGTGCTGGCCGTCCCCACCGACTCCAGCTACGCGCTGGTCTGCCACTTAGACGACAAAACCGCCTCCGACCGCTTGCGCAGCCTCAGGGGTGTGGACGACAAGCACCACCTGACGCTGCTGTGCCGCGACTTGAGCGAGCTGGCCACGTACGCCAAGGTCGACAACTGGCAATTTCGATTGCTTAAAGCGGCCACGCCAGGACCCTTTACCTTTATTTTGGAAGCCACCAAAGAAGTGCCCCGCCGCCTGAGTCACCCAGCGCGGAAAACCATAGGCTTGCGCGTGCCCGAACATCGGGTATTGCTTGACCTGCTGGCCCAGCATGGCGCGCCCCTGCTGGCCACCACACTGATTCCTGCTGGCGAAACCGAGCCTTTAAACGATGCGCAAGACATACGCGAACGCTACGAGCACCAGCTGGCGGGCGTGCTGGACGCTGGCGCCTGCACCTTAGAGCCCACCACAGTGGTGGACCTAAGTTCCGACGCACCCACCGTGTTGCGCCAAGGCGGCGGCGACCCCGCCTTGCTTGGGCTTTAAGCGTGCGCCCTACATTTTTGTGACCTCTGAGACAATCCGCTCGTGGACTTCGCCCATCTGATCCAAACCGTTTTAATTTACGCCCTACCCGTGCTGTTTGCCATTACGGTGCATGAGGCGGCTCACGGCTACGCTGCACGAGCTTTGGGCGACAACACTGCTTGGATGATGGGGCGCGTCACCCTCAACCCCATGAAGCACATTGACCTGGTGGGCACCATCCTGATGCCGCTGGTGCTGTACTTTGCCACCTCAGGTGCTTTTTTGTTTGGCTACGCCAAGCCCGTACCGGTTCGTTTTGATTTGCTGCGCCACCCCAAGCGCGACATGGTGTGGGTGGCTTTGGCCGGGCCTGGCGCCAACCTGCTGCAGGCCTTGTTGTGGGGCATAGCCCTGTACGCCATGATGGCCATGAGCGTGAGCGAGCGCTTTTTTTTAGAAATGGGCAAGGCGGGCATGCTGACCAATGTGGTCATGTTTGCTTTTAACCTGTTTCCGCTGCCGCCGCTCGATGGCGGGCGCATTGTGGTGGGCTTGTTGCCCTGGAAGCAAGCCGCTTGGTTTGCACGCATTGAGCCTTGGGGCTTTTTTATTGTGATGGGCCTGGTAGTGGCGGGTGTGGTCAGCACCTTGTGGATGCAGCCTGTGATGCGACTGACTTTTGATGTGCTCGATGTCATGCTCTATCCATTTGCTTATCTATTGAGATAACCCAAAGAGATAAACCAAACCAAAAACCTCACCCTGTAAAAAAGACCCCGCGTTTATGAAAGCCACCCGAGTTCTGACCGGCATCACCACCTCAGGCACCCCGCATTTAGGCAACTACGTGGGGGCCATTCGACCCGCCATAGCCGCCAGCCGCGCGGCTGGGGTGGAAAGCTTTTACTTTTTGGCCGACTACCACGCCCTGATCAAGGTGGACGACCCAGCGCGCATTCAGCGCTCTACGCTTGAAATTGCCGCCACCTGGATTGCCTGCGGCCTAGACCCTGAGCGCGTGACTTTTTACCGACAGTCAGACATACCGGAAATTCCCGAGCTCACTTGGTTTTTAACTTGCGTGTGCGGCAAAGGCTTGCTCAACCGCGCCCACGCCTACAAAGCCGCGGTAGATAAAAACACCGAGGCCCAGCAAGACCCCGATGCCGATGTCACGGCGGGCTTATTTATGTACCCCGTTCTCATGGCGGCAGACATTTTGATGTTCAACGCCCACCAAGTGCCGGTGGGCCGCGATCAAATTCAGCACATCGAAATGGCGCGCGATCTGGCGTCCAGCTTCAACCACCGCTATGGCGAACACTTTGTGCTGCCCGAGGCGCTCATTGAAGACCATGTGGCCACCCTGCCTGGGCTAGATGGGCGCAAGATGAGTAAAAGCTACGACAACACCATCCCGCTTTTTGCGCCGCCCGAACAACTGCAAAAAATTATTGCTGGCATCAAAACCGACTCGCTTGCCCCCGGCGAACCCAAGACTACAGATGGGTCTGCACTGTTTCAGATTTACCAAGCCTTTGGCTCTGTCGCCGAATGCGACGCTATGCGTCAAGCCTACGCCCAAGGCATTGCCTGGGCAGATGCCAAGCACCAGTTGTTTGAGCGTATCAACCAAGAAATTTCACCCTTGCGAGCCCGCTACGAAGGGCTGATGGCGCACCCCGAACAGCTCGAAGCGCTGCTGCAGGCAGGGGCCGCCAAAGCCCGGAGCATGGCCACCCCCATGATGAGCCGAGCACGCCATGCGGTGGGCCTGCGCAACCTGCTGGATCTGCGTAACTCTAAGGTTTCACACAACGCAAAAGCTCATAAAACCGCACTGCCCAGTTTCAAACAATACCGGGATGCAGACGGCAAGTTTTACTTCAAACTGGTGGATGCAGCGGGCAAACTGTTGCTGCAAAGCCAAGGCTACGCCTCACCTCAAGACGCGGGGATAGACGTTAAAAAACTGCAGGCAGATCCTAAAGAACTTGCCAACCTGATTGGCAACCTTAATCTGATTGTTGCCACCGATTCGCAGCTTGAAGAGGCGCTAAATGCCCTCCAGCAACTTAAAGACACAGCAGCTTGAGCAGGAGCGCTTGAAGGAGTGGCGCCTCAGGTAAAAGGGGATTGCCACAGGGGCTGCACAGTACAATCAGCCCCTTTCGGCGCTGCGGAGAGGTGGCAGAGTGGTCGAATGTACCTGACTCGAAATCAGGCGTAGGGGCAACCCTACCGAGGGTTCGAATCCCTCCCTCTCCGCCAAATGGGTATGTGCCATAATCCACCCCTTTATCTCTTTGCCCGGGTGATGAAATTGGTAGACGTAGGGGACTCAAAATCCCCCGCCGCAAGGCGTGTCGGTTCGAGTCCGACCCCGGGCACCACCCTCTTGTAGTTTCCCCCTTTTTTCTATGCCGTCCTGTTTAGGCAGAATGTTGTTTGATTTGAGTCAAACCTGATGGAACAAAGGGAACCATGAAGCCACATTTTCGTATCCGCGCGCTGGTTGCAGTTTTAGCACTTTCGGCGCTTTCAGCCTGCAACACCACCCCCATCAACACTTCTGAGCCCATCACGCCGCAAGCTAGAGTGAGCTTTATTGACATTTCAAAGTTCGACCGTGAATTGGCCAGCTCTGTAGATTCGCCTCTGGAGTCTGTGGATGTGGTGTTTTATGACCGCGTGGGGCCCAACAACATGCCGGAACGCTTGCAAAAATGGTTGGCCGCCGTGGAAAAGAACGGCGGCGTGGTGCGTGTGGTGCCACCCCCTAATGAAATTGCGCCGCGTGACCCTTTGGCCCTACTTGGCTTGGTAGGCAGCTTGTTTAGCGTGATCAAGAACCTGGCGGCGATCAACACAGACCGCGTGTTTGAAACGGTTAAAGGCCGTGACGCGGCCATTGCACTGGAACGAAACGCTGCTGGCGAGTTGGTGGTGGGTAAGCTGCAATTTACTAAACGCAAGCCATGACCAACGGCTTCTCCCGCTTTGTGCGAGCGGTAACAGCGTCTTGCTTTTCAACGGCTTTGCTTGCTGCCACGTTTTGCGCCATGCAGCCCGCACTGGCCCAAGACACATCTAATCGCACGGCCCTAATCATTGGCATTGGTGAATACGGCTATTCCGGCGTGACGTCTTTGACCGGGGTGCCTTATGACATGACCAGCGCCCAGCGTATTGCTTTGGCCATGGGCATTCCTGAAAAAAATATCAAAACCCTCATCAACGCCCAAGCCACCAAAGAAAATATTCTGAAAACTCTTCAAGAGTTGGGACGCAACACCCAGCCCGGCGCTCGGGCGTTTGTGTATTTTTCTGGGCATGGCACACGCTATCCAGACCCTACTTCGGGCGGGTGCATTGAAGGGCTTTTGACCTACGAGGGTCAAACCATCACCAACAAAGAGCTGGCCAGTGCCAGCCAACAGCTGCACCAAAACGCTGACAAGCTCATCACCTTAATGGATGCCTGCCACTCTGGCGGCGTTGCTAACGCCTTCAACACCCGCTCCGCCAACGCCAACCTTTTTAAACCTAAGTTTTTTTTAAAGGCGGATGCATCTGCCAGTATGTGCAGCCAGCCCACCAACATGCGCACCCGTGCCTTCATTAACGAAGCTACACGGCTAGGCGCCTTGCAAGAAAACGTGGTTCAAATCACCTCGTCACGGCCCGACGAGGTCAGCTTTGACGAACCCGGCAAAGGTGGGCTTGCCACCCAAGGCCTGCGCGATTGCTTGCTGGGCCAAGCCCAAGACACCGACGGATCCGGCGCAGTGAATTTGGCCGAAATTCAGAAGTGCGCGCAAAACTTTGTAGACAACAAACTTAAAAATGTGCCGGGCTTGTCTCCCCACCACATCACCGTCAAGGGCAACCGAAATCTGATTCCGGTGATAGCACCTGTACCTGTATCAGCACCTGCGCCCGCAATTGCTGCTCCACCTACACCCTTAATTGCCGCTGTGCCCGAAAGCACTTCTGTTCTGGCGGCTATTCAGCCTAACGCCTCATCCACCGAACCCTCTGCTGCTCAAACCACATCTCCACCGGCAGTTCAACCTGCCGCAACAAGGCCCGAGCCCGCCCCAGTGAAACCAGCTCCACAAGCTCCGGCCGAAGTTCAAATGGCTCCAGCTCCTGTCAAGCCTGCGCCGGTTGTGGTTCCGCCCGCCTTGGCCTCTTTGGCTACTCTCAAAGACATTGAACAGCAGCGCAACCCCAAGCGCAAAGTAGAGGTCAAACTCAGTAAACCGGCGCTCAAAATTGGCAAAGATTTGCTGGACCTGAGCATTCAGTCCAGTCATGCGGGCTATGTGTATTTGGTGCTTTTGGGCAGCGACAGCAAAAGTTTTTATGTGCTCTACCCCAATGGCCTAGACCAAAACAACAAAATATTGGCAGGCCAAACCTTGCGCATTCCCAAACCGGAATGGCAAATTAAATCTGTTGGTCCTGCGGGTACCAACCACATGCTGGTGATGGTGTCAGACAGCCCACGCAAGCTTGACAGCTTGGTTATGGCAGAGCCCTCGGCGTCAGCGCCTTTTACCTATGCCTTAAACAATTTTGAAGGGCGCTCCGCGCTCATCCGTTTTTTAACCAGCTCAGGCGCCAACGGCTCTTCTGAGAGCTTTGGTGCCAAAATTCTTTCAGTCAAGGAGGTTCTATGAAACGTTCATATCTTCTAGGTTGTGTACTCGGCGGTCTGTACTTGGCCAGCAGCTGCCAAGTTGGCGCACAACCCCTGCAAAACGCCACGGTAGACCAGCTGGTCGAACAGCTGGCCCCCAGCACCCCCATGCGCACCCGCGGCATGCGCAATTTGGCGCCACAAAGGGCCCCAGGTGCTACTGCCGGCACGGACGCAGTGGCAGTCAATGCTCCCGACGCCACAACTGGCACCTCTACCAACATGGCGGCTGGTACATCAACTTCTTTGGCCTCATCTTCAGCGGCTGCCGATACCCCAACAGCCCCAGAGGCACCGCGCAGTGTGGACTTGGTCATCAACTTCAACTTTGATTCAGCCAGCCTTCAGCCTGCCAGCAAGCCGCTGCTGGATGTGTTGGCCATTGCCTTGAGCAGCGACAAACTCAAAACCATTCGATTTAAGGTGGAGGGCCATACCGACGCCAAAGGCCAACAGGCCTATAACCAACAGCTCAGCAGCCGCAGAGCGGAATCGGTGGTGAGCTACTTGACAGAAAAAGGCGTGCCCAAAGACCGCATGCTGCCCGAAGGCAAAGGCTTTTCCGAGTTGCTGTACCCCGAAAAACCCACTGCCATGGAAAACCGCAGAGTTCGCATTACCGCGTTGCAATAAATCAAAGGGAAATTCAAATGGCCAAGTCCAAGCACTTAGTTGTATCTTGTGCCCTAACAGCTTGCGTGGCGCTACTGAGCCCTCTGGCCCACTCTGCGCCGCCGCAGCTGGTGAGCACTGAAGAAATGCAAGCCTCTAATGCGGCGCCACCCCCGTTTGTGGCACGCTCAGTACCCGACCGTAATGCGCCCCAAATTGAGCTGCTCAACCCCAAACTGCCCAGCACCGTGAGCTCGCCCACCCCCATTGAGGTGAAATTTCAACCCGCTGCATCCAGCCAAGTCAAACCTGAGACCTTTAAGGTGTTGTATGGCAGCTTTCAAATAGACATCACCCGCCGCATCTTGAACGTGGCCAAAGTGACCGATTCGGGTATTCAGGTGCAAGAAGCATCTTTACCCAAAGGCAAACACAAGCTGCTGATGCAAATTGAAGACAACGCCGGGCGGATCGGTAGCCGCCAAGTGGAGTTTGAGGTCAACTGAGCCTTGAACACTCCCAGCGCCACCCAGATGACACACATGTCGAGGTCTTGGAGGTGGCTTGTCTTGGTGTTGAGTGTTGGGGGGCTCGTCTGTTTACTGCACCCCTCCCTAAGTTTGGCGCAATCGGACGCACCCGAAACCCTGCAACTACCCTCGGAAGAGCTGGCTAGGCTGCGTGAAGTTCTGAACCGCCCCATAGATCCCAACAGCCTGAACCAAACCAAAGAAGAGCTCTACAAACTCAAAGATAACGCAGCCTGGCGTTTAGGCGACATGGTCAAACGCGAAGAGGTGCTGCGCGAATGGGCACAGATCAGCAACGACGGCAAATGGACGCTTCGCGACTATTTGGCAGGCACCGAAAAGCGCGCAGAGGCCTACGCTATTGGCAAGGAGCTGATAGAGGTGATGAAATTTCCACCCTCTGCCGCCCGAATTCGTGTCACGCTGGCGTCCAACAACATTGACGACAGCAACCTAAAAGAAGCGGGCAGGCTGCTGGACCAAGCTGAAAAAATTATCAAGGAGGAGTGGCGCAATGTGCCACCTAGAGGGGCCAACACTTTTCACATGGCTAGGGCCGAGATGGAGTTTCACAACATCAAGGCCCTGTATTTATGGCGAATGTCTCGCTGGGCCGAATCGGTGCAGAGCTCAGAACTCTCCATCCGTAAGGGCAAAGAGATGATCAAAAACGACGCTCAAGCAGATGAGCGTCAAAAGCAATTTTCAAAAAACTACTTGATTTTTTGCCACAACATTTTGGCCTTAACCCAAATGACATCGGGTCAATATGCCAATGCAGAGTGGAGCCTTAGGGAGGCTTACAAGCTGGCTAAAGAATTTAAGTTCAGCGATAACCAACTGATCGGTGTGTTCAATCGATATGCAGACTTAAGAAACGCTTTGGGTCTTACCGATGAAGCCAAGGCTTACGCAGAAAAAAGCTTGGCCTTACTCACAGCCCAGGGGTACAAACCAGGCTCATTCAACTGGGTATTTGCCAGCAACAAAATTTCGCTAGCTCTTACTATTGCGGGCAAATGGAAAGAGGCCTTAAACCAGTTTGAACTGGTAGATCAAGAAGTTTCCAAACTCAAAACACAATCGTCTCAGTCTCGCCTGTCCTTTGTGCGGGGTTTGGTTTACATGAACAATGACAAAGCCACCGATGCCCTTAAATATTTGGAGCCCACCTTCAAATGGCATGTTCAAAATTTTGGCGAGAACCATTACCAAACTGCCGTTGCCGGTGGTCTTTTGGCCTCGGCTTTGAGCCTTTCTGGGCAGCCTACTTTAGCTAGGCCGCAGTTTGAGCAAGCCATGCGCAACATCACTGCGCCTGAAGTGCTCACAGGAGACTTTGCCGAGACCGCATTTCAAAAAGCGGCCAAGCGCTTTGTATTTCAAACCTACTTGCAGCTTTTGTCTAAAACCGCATCTCAAAACCCCAAAGATGCAGAAACTATTTTTGGGCTGGCAGATTTCCTGAATGCCTCGTCGGTTCAGCAGGCTCTGAGCGATGCCGCGGTGCGCTCAGGTATTGATGTGCCCGTTTTGTCGGACATCATCCGCAAAGAGCAAGACGCCAAAGGAGAAATGACCAGCTTGCTGTCTTACCTGTCCAGCCAAAGCGGCGAAGGCGACGTCCGCCGCATCACACCGCAGGTGGTCGAGCAAATGCGCGTGAGGCTGCGCGAACTCGAAGCTGAGCGCCGCAAGTACAAAGAAGACATTGCCCAGCGGTTTCCAGACTACTTTCAGCTCATTCAGCCCCGCTCGCCTAAACCTTCAGACATTGCCAAGCTGCTCAAACCCGACGAAGTGTTTGTGTCAGTGCTGCCCATGGACGCCGAAACGTTTGTATGGGGCATCAATGCGCAGGGAGATATTCATTTCCACCGGTGGGCCTTGAGCGAAAAGGCCATGAATGCGCTGGTAGAGCGAGTGCGCCAAACTTTGGACGTGGCCGGTTACGGCACCCAAGCACCCGCATTTGATGCAGCGGGCTCGCACCAGATTTATCAGGGCTTGTTGGGGCCGCTAGAGCGCATGCTTGCTGGCAAACACCATATGGTGCTTGCCACTTCCGGCCCCTTGGCAAAACTGCCCCTTGCGGTGCTGGTGCGCACAACTGGTAAGGCCAAAGCGGCTGCCCCGCATTACTTGATTCAAGACATGGCGGTCAGCCACGTGCCTACAGCCAGCGGCTGGATGGCCCTTAAACGGTTTGGCAAGGTGGGCACCACTGGTCGACCCTTGGTGGCTTGGGGAGACCCTGTGTTTGAAGCCAAGCAATTGGCCATCAACACCAGCGGTAGCGCACAAGTGCGCTCGGCACTTGCGATTAGGTCAGTTTTGGAACCCCGCACACTCCCCCAAGGCGGCCTAGAAACGGGGGTGATGAATTTTGTGGACTATGCCCAATTGGCCCCACTGCCCGAAACGCGAGACGAAGTATTGGAATTGGCGCAAATTTTGGGCAGCCTGCCCGATCAGGATCTGTTTTTAGGGCCCAAAGCCACCCGCAAATCGGTGCTGCAACACAGCAGCTCAGGCCAGTTGGCTCAAAAACAGGTGGTGGTGTTTGCCACCCACGGCCTATTGGCCGGAGACCTGCCCAACCTAAACCAACCCGCCTTGGCCATGGCGGTGACTTCCAACCCGGCAGAGTCACCCCTGCTCACGCTGGATGACGTGCTGAGCTTGAAGCTGAACGCAGACTGGGTGGTCCTGTCGGCCTGCAACACCGCCGGTGCTGACGGAAAAGCCCAAGAGGCACTCAGTGGTTTGGCGCGCGGCTTTTTTTACGCAGGCAGCCGCAGCTTGCTGGTGACGCACTGGTCTGTGGAGTCTGAAAGCGCCATGCTGCTCACCACTCGCACCTTTGAAGCCTACAAAACCCATCCCGACATGCGCCGCGCCGAAGCCCTACGCCAAGCCATGCTCCAAACCATGAAAGACAAACGATTTGCCCACCCGGCCTTTTGGGCACCTTATGCGTTGGTGGGAGAGGGTGGTCGGTAAATTTTGGTCGTCCAAAATGGAGTCAAACGTCATCCTATCTGGATTAAGACCTCAATCCATCCTCCACTTTCGGATACCAAAGCCTTAAACCCAGCTCCTGCTTCATGCGCTGATTGCTTAACCGGCGCGATTCGCTCATAAAGCTCAGCAGCATGGGGGACAGACGTTGCTGAGCATCGGCTCGTGAAATCAGCTCGGGCTTGGGCAGGCCGAACAGTTCGGCCGCCAAATCAAAGTACTCACCCATGGAGAGGTCGGAGTCGTCGCACACGTTGTAAATACGCTGGGGCGCAGCCCGCCACAGAGCTGCAATGCAGGCGCGGGCCAGGTCGTTGGCATGAATGTGGTTGGTGTACACGTCGTCTTGCGGCAGCAGCGCGGGGGTGCCCCGCAGCAAGCGCTCGCGTGGGGTGCCACCTTCGCGGTCTGGGGCGTAAATGCCCGGAATACGCAGCACACTCACCCAAACCCCCGTGGCACGCCCCAGCCAGCGCAGGTGCTGCTCTGCATCGCCCCTGCGCTGGGCGCGGGCGGTTTGAGGGTTGGGTGGCGTGGTTTCTGACGTCCACTGGCCTTGCCGGTCGCCATAAACGCCGGTTGTGGACCCGTACACCAAAGACGCAGGCAAGCTGCGCAGCCGCAAGGCCCGCACCAGCGCTAGGGTACGCGGGTCAGAGGCCGGAGGCGGGGCAGCATTGGCTGGGGGCGCAATATTGGGCGGCGGGGCCAGGTGCAATACCCGCGTGGCTAAGCCCGCCAGGCGGCGCAAGGTGTGTGGCGCATCAAGGTTGCCCAAAATGGGGGCAGTACCCAAAGCGCGCAGCTCGTCGAGCCGCTGCGGGCTGGAGGTTAGCGCCAACACCCGCAGGGCTTGGGGGCTTTGCGCGGCTTGCAGCTGGCGCAGCACACGCAAGCCCACATCGCCGCAGCCCACAATCAGCAGCCGTTGGCGGCGAAATCTGGCAGGCAGCGCGCCTAAGGGTGTTTGGTTTGAGGGCAAAATTCCAGCTTCTTAAAAAACTTCAACTCCAAGGATAGCCAAAACATGTCAACCGCCGTTCCCCACAAGATCCACGTACAACCCAGCGGACGCGAATTTACAGTGGAGGGTGAAGAAACCATTTTGGCGGCAGGCATTCGGCAAGGCATTGGCCTGCCCTATGGCTGCAAAGACGGGGCCTGTGGTTCGTGCAAATGCAAAAAAATATCGGGCACCGTGGTGCACGGCACTCACCAAAGCAAAGCCCTAAGCGACGAAGAAGAAGCCCAAGGCATGGTGCTGACCTGCTGCGCCGTGCCCCAAAGCGATGTGGTGCTCGAGTCGCGCCAAGTCACCGAGGCGGGGGCCTTTGCCATTCGCAAAATGCCGGTGCGGGTGAACAGCCTGGCCAAAGTGTCGGACGATGTGATGGTGCTGAAGCTGCAACTGCCCGCCAATGATGCGTTTCAGTACCACGCGGGCCAGTATGTGGAGTTTTTGCTGCGCGACGGCAGCCGCCGCAGCTACTCCATGGCCAATGCGCCGCACCTGCTGGCCAAAGAGAGCCCGCAAATTGAGCTGCATATTCGGCACATGCCGGGCGGCAA
>CAMAWQ010000008.1 GCA_945862005.1 Hylemonella gracilis
TTTGGGCCACCATTGCTGGCAAGTCATCATCAATTACGGGTTTAAAAACGACCCCGACGTGCCCAAGGCGCTGATGGAGGTGCGCAACTTTGGCTGCGACCTAGACCCCATGACCACCAGCTACTTTCTCTCCCGCGAAATTGTCATTCCGACCACCGGTGGCGGCATGGCCCAGTGGCGCGAAAAGTTGTTTGCGCAAATGCACCACAACGCCGGTGCCACTGCCGAATTTTTAAAGCTGCCCAACAACGCGGTGGTGGAGCTGGGCTCCAAGATCGAGATTTAACAGTTTCGGCCCTTAGGCCCAAGCGCTCAGTCTGCTATCACTTAGTCGGCCGTAATTCCCGCAGACTTGATCAGCTTGCTCCAGCGCTCGCCTTCGGCCTTGATGTGGGCCGCAAACTGCTCGGGTGTCCCGCCACCCAGCTCATTGCCTTGAGCCAACATTTGCGCCTTGATGGTCGAATCGGCCAAAGCTTGGTTGGTCACTTCATTCAGGATTTTGATGATGGCCGCTGGTGTGCCCAGGGGGGCAATCAGCCCCTGCCGGTTGCTCACCTCAAAGCCCGGGTAACCGAGTTCCGCCACAGTGGGGACTTCGGGGAATAACGGTGAACGGGCTCGGCTGGTGATGGCAATGGGGCGCAACTTGCCTGCTCGCACATTGGGTGCGGCGGTATACATTTGCTCAAACATCATGTCCACAATCCCGGCCATCAGATCCAACGCAGCGGGAGCGCCGCCTTTGTAGGGGATCACAGTCATGTTGATGCCGGCCATGGTTTTAAGAAGCTCGGCAGACAAATGGTGCGAGCCGCCCTGACCACCGTTGGCAATGGAGATTTGCCCAGGCTTGGCTTTGGCAGCGGCCACCACATCTTTCAAGTCTTTGTAAGGCGAGTCGGTGCGCACCACCAGCATCAATGGTCCGCGCTCAATCAGGCAAATGGGTGCTAAGTCTTTGATAGGGTCAAAGTTAACCTTGGCCATCATGGTGGAGTTGACCGACAGCGGCGCAAAGTTGCCCATGCCAATGGTGTAACCGTCGGGCTTGGCGCGGACCACCAGTTCGGTACCAATGTTGCCGCCCGCTCCAGGTTTGTTATCCACCACCAACGGCTGACCCAGTGCGTTGGAAATAAAACGCCCAAACTGACGCGAGCGCTGGTCAGCATTGCCGCCCGCAGGGTAGGGGCAAACCAAGACCATGGGTTTGCTGGGGAACTTGTCTTGTGCCCAGGCGCTTGTGTTGGCCAAAGCGGGAAAACCTAGGGCTGCGGCCCATTGCATCAGTTCACGGCGTTTCATGCGAGACTCCTTGCGTATTGCTTATGTTGAGCTTATGAAGATTTGCTTCGCATGAATTGTGACTTATTCATTTAAAAGGTTGCCTGTCATGAACTTGCTGTTTGTTTCCGACCCGCTCGATAGCTTTCGCACCTACAAAGACAGCACCTTTGCCATGATGCGCGAGGCGCAGCGCAGGGGGCACACCCTGGCAGCGTGCGAGCCGCGTCACTTGATGTGGCAAGCCGCCACAGGCGTACAGGCGCACGTGCAGCGCATTACCCTCACTGGCCATGAAGAGCGTTGGTTTCATGAAACGCCGCAAGCACCCCAAGAGCGCTTGGTGCGCTTGAAAGACTTTGACGCCGTGTTGATGCGCAAAGACCCCCCCTTTGACAGTGAATACTTTTACGCCACCCACATGTTGGAGCGGGCTCAGCACGAAGGCGCTAAAGTGTTCAACGACCCGCGCGCTCTGCGCGACCACCCCGAAAAACTGGCCCTTTTAGAGTTTGCCCAATTTGCCGCGCCCACGCTGGTGACGCGCGACGCCCAAGCCATCAGGCAGTTTCATGCGCAGCACCAAGACATCATCTTGAAGCCGCTGGATGGCATGGGGGGCGCGGGCATTTTTAGGGTGCGTGAAGACGGGCTCAACCTGGGCGGGATCATTGAAACCCTCAACCGCCATGGCGAGCAAACCGTGATGGTGCAAAAGTTTTTACCCGCCATAGCGCAGGGTGACAAGCGGGTGTTGGTCATTGCCGGTAAAGCCGTGCCGTTTTGCCTCGCCCGAATTCCGCAGGGCGGGGAGGTGCGCGGCAATTTGGCGGCGGGTGGCTTGGGTGTGGCGCAAGCCCTAAGCGCTAAAGACCAAGAAATTGCCCAAGCCCTTGGCCCTGTGTTGTTCAAGCGGGGTTTGTTGTTGGTGGGCTTGGACGTGATTGGAGACTGCCTGACCGAAATCAACGTCACCAGCCCCACGTGTTTTCAAGAAATCACGCACCAAACGGGGTGCGATGTGGCGTCTATTTTTATTGACGCTTTAGAGGCTTGCGTTTTGTAAAGCCTACTGGCTGGCTGCATTAGACTCCACCAACATTTTTAGGGGCTATGCAACAGCGCATTCTACTCATGCAAGGGCGTTTTCACCGCTTGTCGGTACCGGTCTGTTGCTTGCTGGGCATAGGCACTGCAGTGCACCTGTTCTTAGGTTTTCAGCTCGGCCTATCGGCTGACGAAGCCCACTACGCCCTCTACGCTACCCATTTGGCTTGGAGCTACTTTGACCACCCTCCTTTAGTAGGTTGGGTGCAGTGGCCCTTGGTCGCTTTAGGCCTGCCCGATGGTGTGCTGCGTTTTATACCTGCCGCAATATGGTTGGCTACCGCATGGGTGGTGCACGATATTGCGATGAAGCTACAGCTTGCCGAGCAAGAACTCAAGAATCATGCAGGCTTTTGGGCCGTATTGGTGTTGACCACCGCGCCGGTACTGCATGTGCTGGGTATTGGTCTATTGCCCGACACCTTGTTGATGCTATTTACCGCAGCCACCATGTGGCTCACGTTGAACATGCTCAAAACCCCTGAATGTGATTTACCCAGCTGGCGCGCTTGGTTGTGGTTGGGCGGCTTGCTGGGGTTGGCGGGTTTAAGCAAGTACACCGCCATTTTTTTGGCGCTGCCCGTGATGTGGTGTGTGCTGCGGCGCTTTGGCCCAGCCTTGCTGCGCAGCCCCAAGCCTTGGGTAGCTGTAGGGCTGGCCCTATGCGTCGTTATGCCCGTGTTGGTTTGGAATGCTCAGCACGACTGGATTTCATTTGCCTATCAGTTGCACCACGGCGGTGGAGGGCATTGGCAATGGGGACAGTGGGCGGGTTTTATGCTGGGGCAAGTGGTGGTTTACCCGCTCATGGTCTGCGCCATAGTGGGCTATGCCGTTGGGTACTGGCGTCAAAAAACACACGCCCATTTAGGCCGGCCCCATTCCGTGACTACCCCTCCTAGCTATGGCCTAGCCAGTTTTTTCTGGGTGCCGTTTGTGGTCTTGGCGTATTTGTCCGGAGGCGGGTCCTCGTTGCCTCATTGGACCGCGCCAGCTTGGGTCGCTTGGGCACCTTTGGCGGGTCTGGTGTTGGCCCAAGGTTCAGCTCAGCCTTCCAAAACTTGGCGTTGGGTGGTGGGAGGCGCTGCGGCCTTACAGGGCTTGCTATCTGTGGGCCTCATGGTGTGCATGCTGATGGCAGGCCCCACTTGGCTCAGCAGTCCGCCGCCGTCTGGCAAGCAAGAACCCATCAACCCCTTTGCCGACTTTTACGGTTGGGAGCCAGCGGGCCAGGGCGCGCAAGCTTGGGCTCAGCAGCTCAAGGTGCCTCATTTGGCTGTGCAAAACTGGACTTTAGCCAGCCGCCTGGCTTGGTATGCCCGACCACTCAATGTGTATGTGTTGGCCCCGGGCTTTGACCAGTTTTCGATCTGGAGCGGCGAGTTGCCTGTGGGTGCAGATGCGGTGTTGATGGAATGGTCGCAAATGGCGTATGCCTTACCTGTAGGGCCCGGCCAGTTTGCCCAATGCCAAGCCTTGGAGCAAATACCTGTACAACCGTCGGCTGCAATGGGCCGGACGGTGGCGCACTTTGCGCTTTACCACTGCCAAGGCTGGGGCGGCCAACCCAAGCCAAGGCGATTGGGCGAGCTATGAGTACCAACGCAGCAGAATCCAACCGTTTGCGGCTATTGCATTGGGCTGTGCCCGCTGTGGTGCTGTTGTTGACGGCGCCCGTGTGGATCAGGGGGCACGACACTGAGTTGTTTTATGCACTCAACCGCCACCTGGCGGTGGTGCCTGATGGTGTGTGGGCTTTTTTGTCTTTGCTGGGCACCGGCTGGGCGATCTATGCCTTAACCGCACCATCCTTGTGGTTGGCCCCCCGGGTGTTGCTGTCTTGGTTGTGCGCTGCGCCTGTGGCGGGTGTGGTCACGCGCATTGGAAAAATGGTGGCCAACAACCCAAGACCCCTGGAGGTGTTGGGCCCTGAGGGCATCCACCTGATCGGTGAGCCCTTGTTCATAGCCGCCATGCCGTCGGGCCACACCATTACGGGTTTTGCGGCGGCTACCGCCTTGTACTTCGCCCTGACGCGAGGGCCATTGCCTTGGGGCCAATGGCGTATATCCAAGGCGCTTACACACACATTGTTGGCTACCTTATTGTTTGGTGTGGCCACAGGGGTAGGGCTGTCGCGTGTGGCGGTAGGCGCACACTGGCCTGCAGATGTGTGTGTGGGTGCTGCGCTGGGGATTTTGAGCGGGCTCACAGGCGTGGTCTTGTGTCAGCGTATTTCAGATCGGTTTTTAACCCCCCACAGTTGGGTGCTGCGGGGAGTGGCTTTGTTTGGCGCTTATTGTTTGTATGTGCTGCTCACCGACCCCATGGGTTTTGACATCAATCAAAGTGCCCAAGAGGTGCTCTCGGCGGTTTTAGCGCTGTGCTTGCTGCGGTTTTTGTGGAAAACTTGCTCTAAACCCCCAACTTAAGAAGGAGACCGCCATGTTGTTGTTTGACTTGGTAAATGCCCGCAAAGCCCACTTCAGCCCCAACAGCTGGCGGGTGCGCATGGCACTGGCCCACAAGGGCATCGACTTTACGGTGCAAGACGTGCGGTTTGTAGACATTGCTGGCATACGCCCTCAGGGCGACAGCATTGGCCACAAGCTCACCATTCCCTCCATTCAAAACGACGGCATGTGGGTGACCGACAGCTGGGAAATTGTTCACTATTTAGATGATGCGTTTACAGATACGCCAAGGCTGATCAACCCAGGTGCGGACGAGTCGGTGCTGCGTTTCTTTCAGTATTGGACGCAAACCACCTTGCACTCGGGCATATTTCGCAACATTGTTCTGGACCTTTATTTGGGGTTAGACCCGGCGGACCAGCCGTATTTCCGCGAGTCGCGCGAAAAAATCCTGCACGACACCCTCGAAAACGCCCAAGCCGGCCGCAAAGATCGCATGGACGCATTCCGAAAATCGCTTCAACCCATGCGCTTGGCCTTGGACAATGGCCCCTTTATTTGCGGGGCCGAGCCAGGTTATGCAGATTATTTGGCCTTTGGCGCGTTCCAGTGGGCTCGGGTCACCAGTCCACTTCAGTTGCTGGCCCCTGATGACGTGGTGTCCACTTGGCTCAACCGCTGCCTAGACCTCTATGACGGCATGGGCCGCAGAGAAAGCGCCGTGGTGGACGACTTGCTGGATGACTCGATGCGCTAACGCGCCGTCTCCGCCTTCACCCTCAACCGCCAAGCGTGCAGCAGCGGCTCTGTGTAACCGCTGGGTTGCGCTAGGCCTTTAAACACCAAATCGGTCGCGGCTTGGTACGCCATGGAGGTGTCAAAGTGACCAGCCATGGGTTGGTAAAGCGGGTCGCCCGCGTTTTGTTGGTCCACCACGGCGGCCATACGCTCAAACGTGGCGCGCACTTGCGCTTCGGTGGTGATGCCGTGCAGCAACCAATTGGCAATGTGCTGGCTCGAAATGCGCAAGGTGGCGCGGTCTTCCATCAGGCCCACGTTGTGAATGTCGGGCACTTTGGAGCAGCCCACACCCTGATCGATCCAGCGCACCACATAGCCCAAAATGCCCTGCACGTTGTTGTCCAGCTCTTGCTGAATGTCTGTAGCCGTCCAGTTGGGGCGGGTAGCCACAGGAATGGTGAGTAAGCCCTTGAGCAGCTGTTCTTGGCGCGACTTGAAGGTCTTGGCCTTGACGCTGCGTTCCAACTCTTCCTGAATCGCGCCCACATCCACTTGGTGGTAGTGCAGGGCATGCAAGGTGGCGGCGGTGGGCGACGGCACCCACGCGGTATTGGCGCCCGCTAGGGGGTGGTTCACTTTTTGTTGCAGCATGGCGCCCATCAGGTCGGGCATGGCCCACATCCCTTTGCCAATTTGGGCGCGGCCTTTGAGCCCGCACGCCAGACCCACCAGAACGTTGTTATGCTCGTAAGCGTCAATCCAGGCGGTGCCTTTCATGGCGGCTTTGCGAATCATGGGGCCCGCGTGCATGGCGGAGTGCATTTCGTCGCCAGTGCGGTCTAAAAAGCCGGTATTGATGAACGCCACACGGCTCTTGGCAGCAGCAATACAGGCCTTAAGGTTGACGCTGGTGCGGCGTTCTTCGTCCATGATGCCCAGCTTGACGGTGTTTTCCGGCAGGCCCAGCATGGACTCGACCCGGGCAAAAAGCTTGCTGGCAAAAGCCACTTCTGCAGGTCCGTGCATTTTGGGTTTCACGATATAGATAGAGCCGGTGCGCGAGTTGCGTATGCCCCCTTCGGTTTTGCCCTGCAAGTCGTACAAGGCAATGGTGGTGGTGATCACCGCATCCATGATGCCTTCGTGAATTTCCTGGCCGTTGCCGTACAAGATGGCAGGGTTGGTCATCAAGTGGCCCACATTGCGCAAAAACAGCAAGGAGCGGCCGTGCAACTTGACTTCTTCGCCGGTGGCCCCCCGGTAAATCCGGTCCGCATTCAGGCGGCGGGTAAACGATTGCGCGCCCTTTTGAACCACTTCAGTCAGCGTGCCTTTTAAGATGCCCAGCCAGTTGCTGTAAGCCAATACTTTGTCATCAGCATCCACCACCGCCACAGAGTCTTCAAGGTCCAAAATGGTGGATAAGGCCGCTTCAATCAGCAAGTCGCTCACGCCAGCGGCGTCGCTTGCCCCAATGGGTGTGCTGCGGTTGATTTGAATTTCGATATGAATGCCGTTGTGGCGCAACAAAATCGCGGTGGGCGCTGCCGCGCTGCCTTGGTAACCCACAAATTGGTGCGGCATTTGCAGTTTGCGCGACCCCCCTTTGGCCAATGCCACCACCAGTTGCCCACCCTCCACACGGTAAGCCGTAGAGTGCAGGTGCGACCCTTGAGCCAAAGGTGCTACGCGGTCCAGCACGTGGCGGGCGTACTCAATCACCTTCGCGCCGCGCACGGGGTTGTAGCCCTTGCCGTCAGCCGCCACTTTGGTGGCACCTGCGGTTTCGGGCAGTGCATCGGTACCGTAAAGCGCGTCGTAAAGTGAACCCCAGCGGGCGTTGGCTGCATTAAGGGCGTAACGCGCATTCAAAATAGGTACCACCAATTGCGGCCCCGCTTGCACGGACAGCTCGGCGTCCACATTGGCGGTGTCGCTGAACACCTCGGCAGGCACAGGTACTAAGTAGCCAATGCGCTCTAAAAACGCTCGGTAGGCAGACATGTTTTGCATCGGGCCCGGGTGCGCTTGGTGCCAAGCGTCCAGCTCGGTTTGAAGGCGGTCACGCTCTGCTAACAAGGCGTCGTTTTCGGGGGCCAGGTCATGTGCCAGGGCGTCAAACCCTTTCCAAAAGACCGAACTGGCAATGCCAAGGCCGGGCAGCACTTGGTCTTCAATGAAACGGTAGAGCGGGTTGGCCACTTGCAGCCGTTGGCAAGTGGTTCTGGGCGTGCTAATTGAGGTGGTCATGGCGCATCCTTAGGTGATGCCACAACTGTATTTGATACTCAGAAAGGCATTAATGCCTTTTAAAGCATCTCATTATTTACTTTTTGTAAATAATGAGATGTGTTGGGCAGGGAAATCCACACCCAAGCCCTGTTGTATCCATCAATCGGCGTAAACACCCGCTTTGCGGATGATGGGGCCCCATTTGTTGACTTCGGAGTTCAGCCACACACGCAAGCCTTCAGGGGTCTGCTTAGAGTCCGGGGTCATCTCAGCACCGAGGTCTGCCATGCGGCTTGCAAAGTTAGGGTCTTTCATGCCTGCGCGCAAGGCGGCCCCAAACTTCTCAATGACGGCTGGTGGGGTGCCCTTAGGCGCATACACACCATGCCAGACCATCACTTCAAAGTCTTTCAAGCCGCCTTCAATAAGAGTGGGTTGATCAGGCAGGGCTTTGATACGCTGCTTGGTTGTGACGCCATAAGCTTTGACGGTGCCTGCTTTGATTTGAGGCACAGTGTTGGTGGTCTGGTCACAAAGCAGATCGACTTGGCCGCCCAACAAAGCATTCAGAGCAGGTGCAGTTCCTGCAAAGGGAACGGTGGTCAGGTCCACGCCCAAAGCTTGTTGCAACAGCATGCCGCAAAGATGAGACACAGCACCCAGACCGGCATTGGCCAAGTTGATTTTGGTGGAGTTAGCCTTTACATAGGTGATGAGTTCTGCCATGTTGTTTGCAGGCATGTCTTTGCGCGCAATCAGCGTCATGGGAACGTCTACGGCTTGACCTACATATTCAAAGTCTGTGAGGGGGTTAAAGCTGAGCTTGCGGTAAAGCGCGGGTGAGGTGGCCATTCCATTGTGGTGAATGAAAAAGGTGTAACCGTCTGGCTGAGACTTTGCAACATAAGACGCAGCAATAGTGCCGCCAGCGCCCAATTTGTTTTCCACCACAACACTTTGACCGAGCACCTTGGTCATAGAGGCTGCCAACGTGCGGGCGACCACATCGGTTGGCCCTCCGGCGGCAAAAGGCACCACCAACGTAATAGGTTTGGTGGGATAGGTTTGGGCACTCACAGAACCCGCCAACAGGCCTGCAGTTGCTGTTAGGGCGACCAAACCGGCCTGCAGCAGCCGTTTGGTAGTGGAAACAAAAACGCTTGGCATGGAGCCTGAGGATGATTTCATATGTCTTCCTTGGTGGTTATGGACGTAACAAACTGAATTACAACTAATATGTAAAACATATTAAACCCTAAGTTGTCTGGGCAACGCCACCCCATAAACCCACGGTACTTGTGGATAAATACAAACAAATCGAAACCTTTGTGTCGGTGATTCAGCACGGCAGCATGACAGCGGCCGCCCAAGCCGAAGGGGTTGCGCCCGCCATCATTGGGCGGAGGCTCGATGCCTTAGAGGAGCGGTTGGGCGTGAAGTTGCTGTTGCGCACCACGCGGCGCATGGCCCTGACTCACGAGGGCTCCTCTTTTTTAGAAGATTGTCAGCGCCTACTTACCGATTGGGCTAATTCTGAAGCCGGCGTGTCTGCGGGTGGCGTCAAAGCCAGCGGATATCTGCGCCTCACGGCACCCGCCGGATTCGGCCGCCGCCATGTGGCGCCCTTAGTGCCTCAGTTTCGCGAATTGCACCCCGAGGTCACGGTGTCGCTCAACCTCAGCGACCGTGTGGTGGATTTGGCCCGCGAGGGGTTTGACTGTTCCGTGCGGGTGGGCGACCTGCCAGACTCTTCATTAGTGAGCGTGCGCTTGGCAGATAACCGGCGGCTGTGCGTGGCCACGCCTGAGTTTTTGGCGCAGCACGGCACACCCCAACACCCGCAAGAGTTGTCTCGCTTCACCTGCTTGACGCTTTCCAGTGACGCCTCGCAAACCCGTGGTTGGGCGTTTCGGGTGCAGGGCCAAGTGGTGCACTACAAACCCAATGGCCCCATGGACTGCAGCGACGGGCAGGTGCTTAAAGACTGGTGCCTGGCAGGCGCTGGCATTGCCTGGCGCAGCACCTGGGAGGTGCAACAAGAAATACAGTCTGGCCAACTGGTCGCACTTTTAGAAGACTTTGCCGCTCCACCCAACGGCATTTACGCGGTGTTTGCTCAGCGCAAACACATGCCACTGCGGGTCAGGTTATGGATAGACTTTTTGAAACAGCAATACAGTCGTACCGATTTTTGGACCAACACATAACCAAGGAGACCGCTATGTTTAAAACATCAACTCGTTTAACTCAATGGCTGCTGATAGCCATGACCGCAGCACTGCATCTCTATGCGCCATATGCATGGGCTGAGTATCCAGAAAAAACCGTCAAACTGGTGGTTCCATTTCCGCCGGGTGGCAGCTTTGATGGCCCTGCACGTTTGCTGGCTACACGCCTTACAGCTCTATCTGGACAAACCTTTGTGGTGGAAACACGTGCCGGTGCAGGTGGCGCATTGGGCGCAGCGGAGGTTTCGCGTGCCACTCCAGATGGGTACACCGTGTTGTTGAGTAATGGCGCCATGTCGGTCAGTGCCGCATTGAGTGCTAAACCCTTGTTTGACGGCGTGGCTGGTTTCAGCCATGTGGCGACCTTTGGAGTGCTGCCATTTGTCGTTGTGGTCAACGGCAAGGCTCCATTCAATACGCTGCAAGATCTGATTACGGCCTCACGCGCCTCACCCGGAAAATTCAACTATGCATCAGCTGGAACGGGCTCAGCTTCACACCTGAGCGGGGAGCTGGTCAAGGAAGCCTTTGGCGTTGATTGGGTCCATGTGCCTTACCGGGGCTCAGGACCCGCCATGACGGATTTGATGGCTGGCCAAGTCACTTTGTCGGTACCCGGACTCAGCTCCACGGTTGCTCAGGTCAAGGCCGGATCACTCAAGGCTTTGGCCGTCACAGGCGCTGTACGTTCGCCTCAGTTGCCCAATGTTCCAACGCTTGCAGAAAGCAAGCCGGGTTCAGTGTTGGCCACGTGGGTGGGCATCTCCATGCCACCCAAAACATCACCTCAAATCGTCAACAGGTTGGCAGCACTCATTGAGCAAGCCTTGAAAGATCCAGATATGCAGGCGCAATTGGTCGCGCAGGGCGTCACGCCAGTGTTTGAGGGGCCTGCAGAGATCACAACCAGAATGGCTCGAGAAATCGACATGTTTTCCGCATTGGGTAAACGCGCCAATATTTCGATGGAATGATCAATTGCATGAGCGCCTGATGGCATAGGCCTCACTAGGGTAAGTCATGATGTGCGCTACATACCCTTGGAGCGAACATCTCTCGTTTCATCTATCACTGAGAAAAACTTTGAATACTTTCATTTCAAAAAAATGGGCCATTCGTTTTATGGCGGCAGTGTCGGCGTTGACCATTGCTGGGGGTCTGGCGGCTCAAACCTTTCCAAGCAAGACCATTCGCTTGGTGGTTCCCTTTGCGCCGGGTGGCGTGGTGGACGCCACTGCCCGTCAAATTGGCCCCAAGCTTTCAGAGTTGCTGGGCCAACCGGTGGTGATTGAAAACCGAAGCGGCGCGGGCGGCACCTTGGCTGCAGACTACGTGGCCAAAGCCCAACCAGATGGCCATACCCTTTTGGTGGCCTTTGACTCGCACGCGGTCAACCCGCACATTTACAAAACAGAGCTGCGATACGACACCTTTAAAGACCTGGCGCCCATCACGTTTATAGGCAGCATTCCCTTGCTGCTTGCAACCCACGCAGGCTACCCTGCCAACGACATTGCCGCGTTTATCAACCTTGCCAAAAGCAAACCAGGAACGGTTTCTTACGCATCCGTAGGCGCGGGGAGCTCTGGGCATTTGGCGGCAGAACAGCTTAAGCTGCTGGCCAACTTTGACATGCTCCACGTTCCCTTTAAGGGTGGTGCCCCAGCCCTTACGGCGCTGATGGGTGAGCAGGTGCAGCTTATTGTGTTTGCGGCGGGCGCCGGTGTGCCTTTGGTGCAGGCCGGAAAAATCAAACCCTTGGCCATCAGTGGCAAGCGTCGTTCTTCGGCTTTACCGGGTGTGCCCACCATGGCTGAAGCGGGTTATCCACAGCTGGACTCGGGTGCTTGGATGGGCCTGCTGGCAGCTGCAGGTACGCCACCTGCGGTCATTGCCCGCTTGAATGCTGAAATGACCAAGGTCTTAAAAGATCCAGAACTTATCAAAAAACTGGCAGACCAAGCGGTGGAGCTGTCTGCAAGCAGCCCGGAAGAATTGGGTGTTCTGATTCGGAACGAGCATGACAAGTGGGGCAAGGTCATTCGAGATGCCAAGCTCAACGTGTCACAGTAATCCACAGCATCACTTACCCACAAATTTAGGCTTTCTATTCTGCTTGTGGGCAGCCATGCCTTCGTCCACGTCATGGCTCCACTCCAAGGCATGACGCAGGGCGTCTGACAGTTCACGTGCGGCCCGAGTTCCGGGCTCTTGTCTGGTCGCCATGATGCGTTTGGCGCCTTGCACCGCCAGGGGGCCGTTTTCGGCAATGGTTTGTGCCATCTTGGCCACGCTGTCTCTAAATGACTCTCGCGGATAGACGCCTTGAACAATGCCAAACTGACTCATCTCCGCACTGCTGATGGTTCTGGCGGTGCAAATCAGCTCCAAGGCTCGGGCCTTGCCCACCAAACCTGGCAGGCGCACTGGCGCCCCAGCGCCCGGAAAGCCGCCCCAAGAGGCCTCGGGCATTTGCAGGGTTACGTGCTCTGCGGCATACCTGAGGTCGCAAGCCAAGGCCAGCTCCACCGCACCTGCCAAAACCTTGCCATTGATGGCCGCCATGACAATTTGAGGCAGCGCTTCAAGCGCATCAAAAACCGCATTGGCTTTTCGCACCAGTCGCACCACGTCTTCTTTGGACATGCTTTCACGAAGAGCCGGGTTTAAGAGCCCCATTGAAAAATAGTCATCCCCAGCACCGGTGATCACCACGACATGAATGTCGCTGCGTTCACGAAGCTCCGCTATCAGCATTCCCAAATGGTCCATCAGCTCGGGGCTCAGACGGTTCAGGTCTGTGGGTCGGTCTATGGTGAGATAGAGCACATTAGACTCAAGTTTGGGGGTCAACCCATCTATCGGTTCAAGCATTTCAAAAAGCCTCCTGTACTTGTCGAACCATACACCGAGTATCGAAACCCCGACCATCGCTATGACAGCCCTCATCCCCCCCCGCGAATTCACCCTTGCCGACTTTGACTTTGACCTTCCGCCAGAGCGGATAGCCCAGCACCCCGCTGCAGAGCGCAGCGCATCGCGCTTGCTGGATGGGCGGGGTGAATTGCCGCAGGACAGAATTTTTCGCGACTTGCCCAGTTTGTTGGAGCCGGGCGATTTGCTGGTGTTCAACGACACCCGCGTGGTCAAGGCACGTTTGTTTGGCGAAAAAGCCACTGGTGGTGCGCTGGAGTTGTTGGTGGAGCGCACGCTGCCCCACTTTGAGGTGGCCGCGCACCTCAAAGTGAGCAAGCGCCCCGCAGTGGGCGCGGTGCTGCACATGGTGGGCGGCTTTACGGCCACCTTGCTGGGCCGTTGGCCCGATGCGAAGGGGCAGCTGTTTCACTTGCGGTTCAGCGACGACCCCATGGTGCTCATGCAGCGCCACGGGCATGTGCCGTTGCCGCCCTACATTCAGTCCGAATCCGGCGATGACGAGCGGCGCTACCAAACGGTGTTTGCCCGCCAGCCCGGTGCTGCCGCAGCGCCCACAGCCGCCTTGCATTTTGATGAAGCCGTGTTGGCAGCTCTGCAACAACGCGGCGTCCAGACGGCCAACGTGACCCTGCATGTGGGGGCGGGCACGTTTTCGCCGGTGAAGGTGGAGCGCTTGACTGACCACCGCATGCATTCAGAGTGGTACGACCTGCCTTTGGCCACCCAGCAAGCTATAGCAGCCGCACGCGAGCGCGGGGGGCGTGTGGTGTCCGTGGGCACCACCACCACGCGCACTTTGGAGTCTTGGGCGCAAACCGGGCAAACCACGGGGGACACGAGCATCTTCATCACCCCGGGGTTTAAGTTTCAGGTGGTGGACGTGCTGATCACCAACTTCCACTTACCCAAAAGCACCTTGATGATGCTGGTCAGCGCCTTTGCGGGCTTCGAGCACATTAGGGCGCTGTACCAGCACGCCATTGAAACGGAGTACCGCTTTTTCAGCTATGGCGATGCGATGGTGTTAGCGCGCAAGCCGTAAAACTTGGCCCTGCCCATCAGTCCAAAGCCAAATACACCCGGCCGCCTTCAATTTTGACGGGCCAAATTTTGACGGGCTCAGTGCAAGGCAACAAGGTGGCCTGGCCGGTGCGCACGTCAAAGCGGCCTTGGTGAAACGGGCATTCAATTTCAAAGCCCTCTAGGTAGCCATCGCACAAATTGGCATTGCCGTGCGAGCACACGTTTTGGGTGGCGTAGATGGCGCCTTCCACGTTGTAGAGGGCAATGTCTTGGCCCTGGGGGGTCACCGCAATGGCCGCGCCTTCAAACACATCGGCTACGGCGGCCACATCGGTCCAGTTGCTATCGCTGCTCATGAAGTTCCTTGAGTAAATGGGGTCGATCAAATCGGGTAAATGATGGAATTGGGCACCATTTCACTGTCAAACACGCACACACGCTGGGCCAGTTTGAGCCCTTGCGGGGTGCGCACCACGGTGTCTAGGTAGCGACCCACATTAAAAACGGTGCTTGGTCCGTCGAGCTTGGTGCGAAACACCGCGTAATGGGCTTCGCAAGCTATGCCCTGTTCGTCCGCACGGTGAATGATGGGGGCGCCCACCACATGACGCTGGTAGTAGGGGTCATGAAACAAAGTTTCTTTAATGCCAAACACGCGGTCTCGCAGCATGGCTTTGCTTTCAAAAGATAGGGTGGCCAAGGGTAGGCCGCGGTCAAAGTTTTCTCGGGGCTGCAATTTGTAAACCGCGTCGTCGGTAAAAAACTCGGGCCATAGGTCCCAGTTGCCCGAGTCCACAGCGGCAGCGTACTGGGCATGCAGTTGCACCAATTCCCAATAGTCTTGAAGTGAGGGGGAGGGTTGCATGGGTATCAGGCCTCCATGACCTTGCGCCAATAGGCGTACATGCCCCTAATAAGCGTTTCGGTCACCATGTGCTCGGTTTCGCGCACATCACGCCCGCCCAGTTCGGCCACCGCGTGGCCCGTGGGGTGTTGTTCAAAACCTTGTTGCGAAAACTCAATCACCTCGCCGTCGTCGGCCGACACAAAACCCGCTGGCCCAAACAGGTTGGCTTGGCGCAGGCGGCGTTGGGTCATCTCGGGGGTGTCGTCTTCAAAGCCGAAATGGGTCCACACAAATTCAAACGCGCCATGACCGTCGGGCTGAATCAAGCGGGTGGACACGCTGTTGACCTGCTGCTGCAAGATCACGCTGGGAAACAGCGTGGTCATCACCGCCGTGGGCATGTTGTCTTCCATCTGCCACCAGGCTTCGGGCACGATGTCTAAAAACCTAGGGTCTTCCAGTTGCATGCTTTGTTTAAAGCTGCTCACCTGCGCCACATCGCCCGCTTTCATGGCGTTACCTCGGGTGGAAAGCATGGCGGCATGGCGGTGGTGCGCGTCCATGCGCAGCTCGCTTTTATTGTCGGCCCGCCAAAGCCCAAAGGTGACAAACCAGGTGTGCAGCAGCCCAGGGTGGTAGGGGTCTTTGATGTTTTCTTGCATGAGCTTCCAGTTGCCCGGAATGCGCTGGCGGTTGTAACCCAGCAAGGTAAGCTTGCGGCCATTAAACAGCCGGTCAAAGTACTTCAAGATGGTGGGGCCCATAAAGTCTTCTAAAGACTCTACGTTGTGGTCAAACGATGCAAACACCACGCCGCCACGGGTGGCCACCTTCAAGCGGTTCAGGCCATGCTGCTTGGGGTCAAAGTCGGCTGGCATGCCGCCCAACACCTTGCCCTCTTGCCGGACCCCGCGGCGCAGGGGCACACCCTGCAGGTCGCCTTGCAGGGTGTAGCTCCACTGGTGGTAGGGGCACACAAATTCTTTGCGGTGGCCATGGCGTTCGCGGCAAAACTGCATGCCACGGTGCGCGCACACGTTCTCCAGCACCTGCACGGCGCCATCGTCGGCGCGCGCCATGATGACCGAGCGTTCACCAATGCTGCTGCGCTTGTAGTCGCCAGGGTTAGGAATTTCGGCCTCCAAGCCCACATAACACCAGTGCTTGTTGTAAAAAAACCGTTCCAGCTCCAGCTTGTGGCGGTTGGGGTCGGTGTAGACGCCAAAGGGAATGGGGTGGGTGCTGTCGCCGCTCCAGTTCAGGCGGCTGCTGTTGTAATTCATGGGGTCTATTTTCGCTAATTGAAGGGCGGGAGCCTTTCAGGGTTTGCCCCATAAGCTTAATGGGGCCCTGCAGTGTTCAAAACCCCGCACCTAGAATCAGCTCCACTCTATTCCCCCCACCCATGTTGCAATTTGAAGTCCTCGCCACCGACCCTACAAGCCACGCGCGGCGTGCTCGCCTGACGCTCAACCACGGGGTGGTGCAAACGCCGGTATTTATGCCGGTGGGCACCTATGGCACGGTTAAAGGTGTGATGCCGCGCAGCCTGCTGGACATGGATGCCCAAATTATTTTGGGCAACACCTTTCATTTGTGGATGCGCCCCGGGCTGGACGTGTTGCGCCAGTTTGGCGGTTTGCACCGCTTTGAACAATGGAGTCGCCCCATACTGACCGACTCTGGCGGGTTTCAGGTCTGGAGCCTGGGCGAGATGCGCAAAATCACCGAAGAAGGGGTGCGGTTTTCGTCACCCGTGAACGGTGACAAGCTGTTTTTAACGCCCGAAGTGTCCATGCAAATTCAAACGGTGCTCAATTCCGACATCGTCATGCAGTTTGACGAATGCACGCCCTATGTGTCGCTGGACCCTAAAACCCCGGGGCAGCTCACCACCCAGGGCGAGGCCCGTGCCTCTATGGAGCTGAGCCTGCGTTGGGCCCTGCGCTGCCAAGAAGAATTTGCCCGCTTAGACAACCCCAACGCCTTGTTTGGCATTGTCCAAGGCGGCATGTTTGAAGCCTTGCGCGACGAGTCGCTGGCCGGGCTTGAAGCGCTGGATTTGCCCGGCGTGGCCGTGGGCGGCCTGAGCGTGGGCGAGCCTAAAGAAGACATGATGCGCCTGCTGCACCACATTGGCCCCAAGCTGCCCGCGCACAAGCCGCATTACCTGATGGGCGTGGGCACGCCCGAAGACTTGGTAGAAGGCGTGCTCAACGGCATTGACATGTTTGATTGCGTCATGCCCACCCGCAACGCCCGCAACGGCCATGTGTTCACCCGCTACGGTGATTTGAAGTTGCGCAACGCCCGCCACAAAACCGACGAACAACCGCTAGACACCACCTGCACCTGCTATGCCTGCGCTGGTTCTGCGGGGGTGAGTTTTGAGGCAGCCACCGCCCAAACCGGCTTATACCGGGCAGCGGCCAACGGCTGGCAAGGTTTTTCTAGGGCGTATTTGCACCACCTCGACCGCTGCGGCGAAATGCTGGGCCCCATGCTGTGCACCGTACACAACCTGCACTACTACCTGAACCTGATGCGCGAGGTGCGTGCTGCGCTCGATGTGGGCGCGCTGGCGGTGTTTGTGAAGCAGTTCCACGCCGACCGGGCGCGGGGCGTTTAGGCTTTAAAGGGAGTTCAATCCACAAACTTGGACTTGATGTCCAAGACTTCTTCAAAGTGGTTCAAAAAGGCGTCCACACATTGCGGGTCAAAGTGGCGGCCTTTTTGGTCTTTCAGGTAAGCCACCGAGTCTTCCACCGACCAAGCGGCTTTATAGGGGCGCTCGGAGGTGAGGGCGTCAAACACGTCGGCCACTGCCACGATGCGGCCTGACAGCGGAATATCAGCGCCCTTCAAGCCTTGGGGGTAACCGCTGCCATCAAACTTTTCATGGTGCGAGCGGGCAATTTCGGCGCCTTTTTGCAGCAGGGGTGAATTGCTGCCCGCCAAAATTTGGTAGCCCTTTTCGGCGTGGCCCTTCATGATTTCAAACTCTTCAGGCAGCAATTTGCCAGGCTTGAGCAAGATGTGATCGGGTATGCCCACCTTGCCCACGTCGTGCATGGGGGCAGACTCCAAAATCAGTTGCTGGTCTTGCTGACTTAGGTCCAGGCGCTTGGCAATCAGCCACGAGTAATGCGCCATGCGCTGAATGTGACCGCCGGTTTCGGGGTCTCTAAATTCTGCCGCTCTAGACAACCGCACAATGGTTTCGCGCTCGCGCAAGGAGCTGGTTTGCTCGGCCCTTTGAATTTCGGAGGCCAGCCAATCGGCGCGTTGCTCCAGCGCCTTGTAGTGCACGCGCAACCGCAGCATGTTGTGCACACGCGCTTTGAGCTCTATCAAGTCGTAAGGCTGGGTGAGAAAGTCGGTGGCACCCAGCTGCAGAGCCTGGTGCCGCACGTCCAGCTGGTGATTGGCCGTGATCATCAAGACCGGCGTGTTGATGCCTTGAATGTCTTGGCGAAACTGCTGCAAAAATTCCAATCCGTCCATGCCGGGCATCATGTAGTCCAAGATGATCAGATCCGGTGCCTGGTTTAGGCAGTGGCTCAACGCTTCTTTGGGGTTTAAAAACTCAAGAACATTGAGCTCCAGTTCCAACTCGGCCAACTGGTAGCGCAGCAGGGTCAGGTTGGTTTGCAGGTCGTCTACAACGACCACTTCGAGCTTGGACATAATAGTCATAGTAGCTCAGATGGATTAAAGGGCTTTCTCTTTGGCCTTGACCCATTGCTGAAGCATGACCCCAAACCGCCTTGGCAGTTGCGGCATTTGCGCCAGCAACACGGCGCACACCAGCCCATGGGCCACACCCAGCCACAACCAAATGCCCGAAATGCTGACGCCCCATGTCAGGAGCGCACCCGTGATCAGAGCGCTGGTCACCATGAACAGCGCATTCAAAATATTGTTGGCTGCCATCACCCGTGCACGGTGTGTGTGCGGGCTGCGCTGTTGCACATAGGCGTAAAGCGGCACGCTAAATAGCCCTGCGCTCAAGCTCAGCAAGCTCAAATCCACCAAGATGCGGGTGTGCGTCCAAGGGCCTAAAAAAGCGCCAACGCCCATCAGCGTGGGGGTGGCGTTAGCTAGGTGTGCAGCACTTAAAGCCGCATGTGCGTCAGCTAAGCCGCTGCTGGCTGCATACAAATCCAGCACAAACACGCCCATGCCTAAAGCGCCCAAAGTCACCAAGCCCAGCTCCAAGCCGTGTTCGGCCGTGGCGCGGCCCAGCCGCTCGCACAGCAAAGAGCCCACGCCTATACCTACCGAAAACACCACCATCAACATAGACGCCACCGCCTCTGAGCCGTGCAGCACCTCTTTGGTGTAGCTGGGAATTTGGCTCAGCATGACCGCCCCAAAGCACCACATCCAGCTGATGAGCAGCAGCGCCCCCCACACCTCGCGGTCGGAGCGCGCGCTTTGCAGGTTGCGCCAGGTTTCGCTGACGAGGTTCCAGTTGATGTGCAGGTGCGGGTCTGCTGCTGGAGTGTCGGGCACCTTGCCCGCCGCCCAACGGCCCAGCAAGGCCACCAGCACACAAGCCAAGGCCGCCCACAAAGCGCCGTGGGGCAGCGTCATGAGCAGACCGCCGGCCATATTGCCCAGCAAAATGGCTACAAACGTGCCCATTTCCACCATGCCGTTGCCGCTGACCAGTTGCTTGGGGCCTAGTGCACGGGGCAGGTAAGCGTATTTGACCGGGCCAAACAGGGTGGAGTGTGTGCCCATTAAAAAAATGCACAACAACAGCACGCCCACTTGCTCGAACAAAAAGCCCGCAGCGGCCAGCAGCATGATGGCGATTTCCAGGTTCTTGACACGGCGCATCATCAGCGCCATGTCGGTGCGGTCGCACCACTGCCCGCAGGTAGCAGAAAACAGCACATAGGGCAGGATGAACAAGCCGCCAATCACCAAGCCTGCCAAAACGGCGGGCAGCCAAGCTACCTGTAGCTGGTAGGTCACCAGCACCGTCAGAGCAAATTTGAACAAGTTGTCGTTGGCCGCCCCAGAAAACTGGGTCCAGAAAAAGGCGCCAAATCCGGTTTGCCGCAACAAGCCTAAAGGCGTTGGCCCAGTGGGCGGGGTAGACATGGTCGCTTCAGTCGGTGGTGAACACCGTGAGCACGCCGGTATAGCCGTAGAGGTGGTGGCGCGCAATTTCGCCACCGGCAAAAAAGCCCACCAGAGGCACATCGCCCAAAGCTTGCCGCACCACTTGCATTTCTGCACTGGGGGCGCCAAAGTGGGGTCCGCCCCGACCCGCGCAACTCACATACACCGCACCGGCAATACGTCGTGCCAAATGCGGTGCGGCATCGGCCGCATGCGCGCCCAGCGCCAAGGCAGTTTCCATGGGCATGGTTTCGGGCTCCAGCTCTTCGCGAATTTCGGCGCAAATGCGCACCAAGTCGGCGCGAGCGGCTTTTTTGTCGCGCTGGCAAAAAGCCAGTTGCATGCCGTTGTGGACATGTTCGGCCAAAGCAATGCCCTGACGCTCGCCATCCAGCCCGACAATGTGCCGCACCAGCACATCGGCTCCAAAGTTTCCCGTGCGCGAAATGGGCGCTGGCTGATCGGTAATAAGCCCCGCGTCGTCAGGCCACATCAGGCCCACCAGAGTAGAGCGCACAGCGTTTAAGGCTTCTTGAGGGCGCTCCAAAGACACTTTCAGGTCTCCTAGCAGCACCTCAAGGGCGGGTTGCCCGTCAAGCCGGTACACCACATTGCGATCGGCATCGGTGATTTCGCGGGCTTTGCCCAAGGGCAGGCAGCCCTGCGTGACGCGAGAAATCACCCTCACCTCGGGCCCAAACGCCACACCGCTCAAGCCGCCTTCAAACACGCCGGTGGACAAGCCCTGCCCGCGCATATAGCCGTCGCCCCCCACGGCAAATTGCAGGCTGTGGGTGCGGCTGGAGGCCAGCCCCCCAAACAAATAACCGGTGGCGGTGCGGCCCGCCATTTCGTCAATCAGATCGGCCAAGTCTGGGGTGTGGCCATCGGCATGCACCAAGGCGGTGTGCGCCTCAAACCTTGGCGACAGCGGCGCCACCCCAGAAAACACGCGGTACTGGTCGGCAGGGAGGTTACACAACATCACCGCCATGGCGGGCTCGTCAAAGTACTCCACATTGTTGGCGGCAATGCCCACGCCCACCGTACCTGACCAGTCGGTGATTTGCGGCAACTCGGCGCTCAGGTGGTTCAGGATGTCTTGCGCAGCTTCGGCATAAGCATCGGTGATGTAGAGCAAGGCCAACGTGGGGTGGCGCGCATAACCCGGCAACTGCAGTTGTGCGCGCAGTTGGGCCAGCACCAAGCCTGCGGCCATAGGCCACTGGGGGTGCGTGGCATGCGCATGCGCGAACAAATGCATCATGGGTGCAAGGCCTCAGCCGCGGGGCCGCTTGGCAGGCGTGAAACCTTTGCGTGCCGCGGAGGTGGCTTTGGACGCGGGGGCAGTTTTTGCTGCGCCCGGCTTGGATTTGACAGGTTTGGACTTAGCGGGCTGAGACCCCGACTGAACAGGAGTTTGAAAAGGCGCCGCTTTGCTGGACACGTCTTGCAAGGCTTGGGTGGCAATGTTTTGAAACTGCTGCGTCAAGGCCCCCCACATCTGCATGGGGTCTGCTGCAGGCTTGACCGGCTCTGCCTTGGCGGCCCCGGGCTTAGCTTGGGGCTGGGGGGCGGGTTCAGCTTGTGCTTGAGGCTGAGCCTGTGGCTCAGCCTTGGCCTTGAACATGGCCGACCAGTCGGGCGCATCAACGTTCATGGTGCGCAGTGCGCTGAGCGTCATTTTTTGCACTTCCAGCGCCTGAATGGTGGCTTTGAGCGCGGTGGTGTTTTGCTCCAGCCAGAACAGCACGGTGCGCAGTTCTTCTAGGCGTTTTTCCATCACCTCGGGTTCCATGGTGGGGGCCACCCAATTGTTAAAAGCCGCCTGCATGCCTTGCGGCATAGAGGCGGAGGCCCCTTTGCTCAGGCTTTGCAAAAAGTCAAAACCCGGTACAAATTTAGCAAAACCGGCGGGGTCAAACCCCGAGTTGTCTGATGTGGCCATGAGGCATGCTCCCTAAAAGGCTGAATCGGTTGAATGCCGTTTAAAACTCAAAACCACCTTGGCGGCGCACAGCTTGTGCGGGCTCGCCCGTAAGCCAGTCGGCCAGTAATTGCGCCAGCTGCGGGCGTGCTGACTGGGTGCACACGCCCAAGGTGTAGTCGGTGGCCAGTTCAAATTCTTGCGGCAGATCACCCACGTAGTCCACCCCGGGGGTGTAGTTGATTTCAGTGGCCTGTGTGCAGCCCACCAGGTCGGGTTCAGGGTTGGCTGCCATTTCGCGCATGGCGGTGGCGCCGTTGGGGTACTGGCGCAGGGCCGACTGTTGGATTTGGTCTAACCCCAAAGCATGCAGCACCTTCATAAAGTGAATGCCCGCAGTGGCTTTGGCCGCATCAGGAAAATAAATGCCCCGCGCCTTACCCAACAAGGCCAGCAAGTCTTGCCGTGTGGCAATTGCTGGAAACGGTGTGCCGGTTTTCACGGCAATACCGGTTTTGACCCGACCTAAAGACCGGGCACTGCCCGCCACTACATGGCCAGAAGCCACCAGCGCGTCGATCATGGCGCGTGTGAGGATAATCAGGTCGCAGGACTGGCCGGCCAACAGCTGGTCGCGCATGTCGCCCACAGCACTGTATGTGCCTTGAATGTGGCAGCCGGTATCGGCCTCAAATGCGGGCTGAACCGCCCGGACCACCGCCGCGGCAGCGCCCCCACTCAATAAGTGCAGCTGCATCAGTCGGGCTTGGCGCCAGAAACCTTAACCACCGTGGCCCACTGGGCGATGTCGGCATCCAAATACTTGGTGAACTCTTGAGGGCTCATGATCATGGGGAACGCACCCTGCTTGGCCCAAGCGTCACGCACTTCGGGGCGGCTCAAGATTTTGCGAATTTCTTCATTTAGGCGGGCCACGATGGGTGCAGGGGTGCCTTTAGGGGCCATGATGCCAAGCCAAATGCTCATTTCGTACTTGGGTAAACCGGCTTCAGCCACAGTAGGCATATCGGCCATGATGGTGGAGCGCTTGCTGCCAGTGGTAGCCAGCCCGCGCACGCGGCCGTCGCGCGAAAACTCGGTCATGGTGGTGATGGCGTCAATCATCACGTCCACTTGGCCCCCCACCACATCGGTGCGGGCGGCGGCACTGCCTTTGTAGGGAATGTGCGTCATGTCCACTCCGGCCAAATATTTGAACAATTCACCCGCCATGTGGTACGGAGTGCCGTTGCCGGAAGACGCGTAGTTGATTTTGCCCGGCTTGGTTTTGGCCAAGGCAATCAGCTCGCCCACGGTTTTGGCCGGTACAGAGGGGTGCACCACCAGCATCAGGTCGGATGAATTGATGGGCGACACCGCCACAAAGTCGCGCATGAGGGCAAAGGGTTTGTTGGGCGTGAGCGATTCGTTGATGGTTTGGGTGTTGGACATCATCAACAGCGTGTAGCCATCGGCGGGCGACTTGGCGGCAAAGTCGGTGCCAATGATGGAGCCCGCGCCGGGCTTGTTTTCCACCACAAAGGTTTGCTTGAGCTCGTCACCCAAACGCTGGGCAATAAAGCGGGCGTAAATGTCAGCGGGGCCGCTGGCCGCAAAGGGCACCACAATTTTGACCGGACGGTTGGGGTAGCCCTGAGTTGTCTGAGGCTGGGCGGTCGCCACCGAGCCCAAGCTGCTGAGCAGCAACGCGCCTGCTCCGACTAGGGCGGTTAGCAGACCGCGGCGCAATGAATGAATAGGTGTCATGAAGTCTCTCCTTGGGGTTTAGTTATCGGTTTTGGGTGGTTAGCGGTTGGGAATCAATTAAGGCTTACTCAAGGCGGCCAATGCGCTGCACCAAGCCGATCATTTGGCGGGCATCGGTTTGCACAAAGCGTTCAAATTCTGGCGCATCTAAATATTGAAAGCTGGTGCCAGCGGCGACTAAGGTGCTGCGGGCGCGTTCGTCTTGTGCGGCAGCACGTGCGGCTTGGCGCAGCTTGGCCACCACCGGCTCAGGGGTAGAGGCTGGCACAAACAGGCCAGACCATTGCGAGTACTGAATCGGCACGCCCAGCTCTTTAAAGCTGGGCACTTCAGGAATGGCGGCCAGTCGGCCATCGCCCCAGTGCGCCAGGATGCGAAGCTTGCCAGCGCGCACGTGTTGCATCACGCTGGAGGGGCCGGTAGCCACCGCGTCAATTTGGCCGGCCAGCAGGGCCAACACAGCCGGGCCCGCGCCGGTGTAAGGCACGTGCAGCATGTAAGTTCCGGTAGCGGCTTTAAGTTGCTCCATGGGCACATGCATGGTGCCGTAGTTACCGCTGGAGCCAAAAGTCACCGCGCCGGGTCTTGCCTTAGCTAGGGCAATGAAGTCGGCATAGGTTTTCCAAGGGCTGTCAGCGCGCACCACCAAAGCCGTAGGGTCAGCCGTAAAGCGGGCAATGGGCTTGAGCTGGTCCAGGGTGAACAAGGGCGAGCGCTTGAGCACTTTGTCGGCCTCGGGCAGCACCACGATGGAGGAGAGCGACATCAGCACGTTATAGCCGTCGCCTTTGGCTTTGGCCACCTGGGCCATTCCAATGCCGCCGCCGGCGCCGCCTTTGTTTTCGACCACCAAGGTTTGCTTCAGCGCGCGGCTCATGGCCTCGGCCACAGGGCGGCCCACGGTGTCGGCCACGCCTCCTGGCGGAAAGGGCACCACCATAGTGATGGAGCGTGTGGGGTAGTCGTCTTCAGCCAGCGCCGAGGTGCTCATCCACGGGCTCATTGCGCCCAGCAATACAACAGCGCTGAGGCATGCGGTTTGAAACCAAGCGGTTGAAAGCAGATTGGGGTGTGGCATCTTAAATTTCCTCTACAGGGTTGTGGAGCTCGCCTAGGCCGGTAATGGCTACGCGCACCATGTCGCCATGGCGCAAAAACCTGGGTGGGTTAAAGCCCACACCCACGCCCACGGAGGTGCCGGTGGCGATGATGTCGCCGGGCAGCAGCGTCATGGCGGCGGTCATGGTTTCAATCAGGGTGGGCACGTCAAAAATCAGCTGCGAAATATGGGCTTTTTGGCGCTGCTCGCCATTGACCCAAACCTGCATGTGCATGTCAGTGGGGGCTTCGTCGGTGGTGGTGATCCAAGGGCCCAGCGGGCAAAAACCGTCGAGCGATTTACCCAGAAACCACTGCGCATGGTTTTTTTGCAGGTCGCGGGCGGTCACGTCGTTCAAGGCCACAAAACCCCAGACCTGTTTCATGGCGTCTGCTTTGCTCACGTTGCGGCATGTGGTGCCAATGACCACCCCAATTTCGCCTTCGTAATCCACCGATTGGGTGTGCTTGGGGTTAAAGCGAATGGGGTCGGTAGGTCCGTTGAGGGTGGTGGTGGCCTTGGTGAAAATTTGCGGATGGGTGGGAATGGCCGAAGCCGCGCCCGAAGTGGCGTTAAAACCGCTTTTGTCAAACTCCACCGCATGCTCATGGTAGTTTTTGCCTACCGCAAACGGGTTGCGCAAAAAGGCCGACAGGGGCGACAAAAATTTCACCTCAGACATGGCCGCATGACCGCGCCCTTGCTCGAGCAGCTGGGCTTCGCTGATGCCGTGTTGGATGACCTGCAGCACCGGATTGGGGTGGTCCGCCACGTAGCCACCTAACAAGGCTACTTCTTGTTTTGCTTCATCCACCAAAGCGGGGTAAACCTGACCAGCGGTTTCAACGCGCGCGATTTTCATGACATCTCCAAATTGAAATTAATGTTTGTGGCCCATGCCCGGGTTGTGCGGGGCGGTCTGGCCACTTGACATATGGCCGGGCATGCTACCCGAAGAAGCGCCGCCCGGGGCTTGGGTGCTCACATTCACCTGCAAGTCCAGGGTGGACTCTTTGCCTTGGGCATCTTTAAACCGCAAGGTGAGCGGAATGGTGCTGTCTTTTTTGAGTGGGGTTTTCAGGTCCATCAGCATCACATGAAAACCGCCGGGCCGCAGCGCCACCGTTTTGCCTGCGGGCAGGTCTAAGGCCGTAATGGCGCGCATTTTCATCACGTCGCCTTCCATTTTCATTACATGCACCTCACCCCAGCCTGCCACAGGCGACGACACGCCCACCAGCTTGGCGCCGTCTTTGGCGGTGATGTTCATAAACGCGCCTGTAGCCTTTTGGCCCTGAACCGAGGTGCGCACCCAAGCGTCTTTGACTTCAATGCCCGTGGTTTGGGCGTGGCTGATGGCTGCAAAAGCCAGAGCGCAGCCGGCCATGAAGCCGATGCGAACGAAATTGAGGGATTGGGTTTTAAGAGTGTTCATAAAGAGTATTTGGGGGTCGAATAATTAAAGTTTAGGTGAGCTTAGGGGTGTTCTTAGTGCGAGTGCCCTTGTTGGGCGCCTGATGGCAACACCTCTAAAAGGGCTGCAGGGGCTTTGATTCCCTTGGTGGACGTGCCGCTTGCCGGAATTTCGGCCCAGTCCAGCTGGCCTTTTGTGCAGTTTTGAAGCACCTTGAACCACAAAGCCCCAGCGGTTTTGGGCAGCGTACCCCGCAACACAAATTCGTCGTACCAACCGTCGGGTAGGGCATCAGCCGCGTTTTTAACCGTCCAACGCACTTCCGCCACATCTTCAGTGATAGTTTTGCTATGGCTGTTGTAGGGCTGGGCTAAAGGCGCCAGCCGGGTTTCCAGGCTCCAACCAGCTTTGGGCATGGGCTTGGCACCCTGAAAGCCTGCAGGCAGTCGAACGGTGATACCCGTGGTGGCTGCACCCGGGCAACTGTGGCCCACCCGAAACACAGCCTTGTAGCTGCTGCCGGCTAATGCGGCTTGGTCTTCCAGCACCACATGGGCGCTCGCGGTCGCGGCCAAGGCACACAAGCCAATAGAGCCTAAAAGTTTGAATGAATTTTGCATGTGAGTTTTCCTGTAGGGATGGGTTAAGCCGTGGTGGTGGGTATACGGGTGGCCACAACCGAAAAAATAAGACTGGGTGCCACGGCGCAAACCGTGGAATGGAAACGAAAACGCATGAGAAATCTCTGAAATCAACTGAATGCTCCCAGACAGCCAGAAAGCGGCTTGCCGGGGGTGTCAATGAACCATCAGAGGGGCGTTGGGGGGCCTCGGGCAGGTAAAGGGGCGGCGGTGCGCGCCGCAATGTGTGCTGCTGGTATGGGGTGCAGCGCGTAAGACAGCCCTTTTTGAGTTGCAGGGGTAACAGAAGTAGGAGCAGGAGGCAGCACCATCGACATGCACAAGGGGCACTCCATGGGGCCGTTGCTTGGTTTTTGCGTGCTGTCGCTGTCTGGCGTATCAGCCGCTGCGCTGGCGACCCATTTCATGCTGCCGCCCACGGAGCACACCATTTCTAGGGGTTGCGCGTGCACCAAGGGAGCCGCAATGGCCACGCCCATGGCCAATACCCACCACGCCAGCAAAAACTGGACCAATAAACGGGCGTTGCGGAGGCGTTGCATAGGGGATGGATTATTCCAAATATCTGGCGGGAGCTTGTGCTGGATCAAAAAACCCATGGCTTTTCTCTTGGAAGATGGGCTCAACACGATAAGGAGGGCATATGTTCAGAAACGCTTCAACCATAGTGCAGGTGGCGTCGCCGCCACCCGTCTCGGCGCTCAGCCACTTCAAAAGCATGCTGCTGGCCAAGCGCACCCAAATGCTCTCGGCGCTGTCTACATTACGTGGCGGCTCGGTGGGGCGGGCCGAAGCGTCGGCCGAGCATTTTGGCCGTCCGGAAGACCCGGTCACCGACACCCTCGGTCAGCGCGAATTCGAATTTGCCATGGACGCTATGGAAACCGAAGAGCTGATGGCGCTGGAGGCGGCCATTCGGCGCATTGAGCAGGGCAGTTTTGGTTTGTGTTTGGACTGTGGCGAGCACATTGGGGCTTCGCGCTTGCAGGCCACCCCTGAAGTGGCGCGTTGCCTGTCCTGCCAGAGAGCGCTGGAGGCGCACCAAAGCGCGGGGGGCACGGGAGGCTCCAACCTTGGCGCGCACCAGCGTCGCGGCACCGACTGGAGGGCCAATTCATGACAGCAAAGCTCACCAAACCGACGCACGCCGTGGTGTGGTTAGACCGCCGGGACGCACAGATCATTTGGTTTGACCCGTGCCATGTGGATGTGCAGCGCATTCATTCCAGAAGCCATCACAAGTCCAATGGCGGGCATGCGGGAACGCACCAGCTCAAGCACGGGCGTGAGGTGCATGGCAACCATTCATCTGGGGGCGGGCACGACACGCATGACGAGCAGTATTACCACGAGGTGGCGCAGGCCTTGGGTTCTGCGGTAGAAGTTTTGGTGACTGGGCCGGCTCAGGCCAAAGATGAGTTCAAGGCCCATTGCGAGCGCCATGACCCGCTGGTGGATGCCTGCATCGTGCAGGTGTTGCCCAGCGACCACCCCAATGACTCAGAGCTGGTGCTGATGGCTCGACGCTTTTTTAAAAAGTACGACCCCATGCACCACACCCTTTAGTGGTTGGAGCGCTCGGGTGGCCCCTGAATGGTTTGGTCAATAGCGCCAAACATGCTTTGCCCGTCTAGGCCTTTCATTTCGATGCGGATGGTGTCGCCAAATTTCATGTAAGGCGTGGATGCTGCGCCGTCTTGCAGGGTTTCCATGGCGCGCTTTTCGGCAATGCAGCTGTAGCCTTTGGACCATTCGGGGCGGCCGTTGACTTCAACACTGCGGTTGCTGACGGTACCAGAGCCCACAATGCTGCCCGCGCGGACGTTGCGGGTGGCGCACAGGTGGGCAATGAGCTGGCCGAAATGAAAGTTCATGTCTTCGCCCGCGTGGCACAGGCCCACGGTGCGGCCGTTCCAAGTGCTTTGCAGGGTCAGGTGCACACGGCCTTGGCTCCAAGCAGTGCCCAGTTCGTCGGGCGTCACCGCCACTGGGCTGAAGGCAGTGGCTGGTTTGCTTTGCACAAAGCCAAAGCCTTTTTCGAATTCCGCAGGAATCAGGTGGCGCAGGCTGACGTCGTTGGCCAACATGATCAGCCGCACGCCTTCCAAAGCAGCTTCGGGGCTGGCGCCCATGGGCACGTCGCCGGTGATCACCGCCACTTCGGCTTCAAAGTCAATGCCATGAGATTCGTCCCTGCACACTACGGGGTCGCAAGGGCCCAAAAAGTCGTCGCTGCCGCCTTGGTACATGAGCGGATCGGTGCCAAAACTTTCGGGCACAGGGGCGCCGCGCGATTGCCGCACCAGCTCCACATGGTTCAAAAAAGCCGAGCCGTCAGCCCACTGGTAGGCACGGGGTAGGGGTGCCATGCAGCGCTGCGGCTCAAACGGAAACGCATGCCGTACGCGACCTTGGTTGAGGGTGGTGTATAGATCTTGCAGCTGGGGGGACAGAAAGTTCCAGTCGTCCAGTAAGCGTTGCAGGGTGGGGGCAATGCCGGTCGCATAATGGGCCAGGCTCAGGTCTTGCGAGACCACCACGAGTTGTCCATCTCGGGAGCCGTCTTTGTAAGTGGCAAGTTTCATTTGAATCAGATTATGGCCCGTATCCACCTTGCCATTGCCAACCCTGTAGAGGCATTTGACGAGCTGTCTTGGCGCAGGTCGTGGCAGCGTTTTGGACCTTTGACGCTCTGTGTCTTGGCCGGACATGTGCTGGAGTTGGGCGTGCTGCTGCAGGGTGAAGAGGTGTGGCGCCGAGGCTGGGCTCAGGTGCAGGCTTGGGTGGGTGCCTACGGAGATCAGGCCATGGACAGCACTTCGCCCCAAGGTTCTGCGCGCAGCACTTCATCTAAGAACAAAGCAGATAACGCCTTGCAGCGCCCAGCGTCGCAAGTGCCACATCAAGCCTTGGTGTGGCAAGCCCGGCTGGCTGAGCAGGCTGAGGTGGTGGAGCCCAAAGCCCCTGAACGTAAAACTTCAGCATCCAAGGTTGCAGAGCGCAAGACCAAAAAGCCCAAAACCGAAGAGCCTGTTACCGATGTAGCCAAGACCCAGGTTCAGCAGCAGGCTGAATTGGCCTCAAGCCAAGAGCAGGCTAGCCCGCCGCCCGCGCCCGCTGCTGCTGAAGCCTTGGCCGTGGCTGAGCTCATGGTTGAGCGTGCATCTGAGCGTGCAAATGAGTCTGTTGCAGCCCAGCCGATATCCTCTGCTCTGCAGCCAAGCGCGTCATCCTCGACTCCAAGTTCTTCATCAAGTTCGCAGCTAACCCCGCAATTTGTCACCGACACAATTGGCTGGCCGGTGCAGGTGCCCGCCCCGGTGCGCCTGAAGTACGACGTGTTGGGCGAGGTGAAGGGCTTTAACTACAACGTCAGCGGTGAATTGCTTTGGACGGTGAACGGCGATCAGTACGACGCCAAGTTGGAAATTCGGGCGTTTTTCTTGGGCTCGCGCACCCAAACCAGCCGGGGACGCCTGACCGCCCAGGGCCTTGAGCCCAAGCGTTTTGGCGACAAGGTGCGCAGCGAGGTGGCCGCCCATTTTGAATACGACCAGCGGCAGGTGATCTTCAGTGCCAATACCCCGCGTGCTGACCTGTTGCCCGGTGCGCAAGACCATTTGAGTGTGTTTGTGCAGTTGGCCAGCTGGGTGCAGGCCAATCCCAAGGGCTTTGCTGAGGGACGTGTCATCGAGTTACAGGCGGTGGGCCCGCGCGATGCGCTGTCGTGGCGTTTTACTGTGCAGGGCATGGACCGCTTGAAGCTGCCGGGCGGTGAAATAGATGCCCTCAAACTCACCCGCCCGCCAGCCCGACCCTTTGACCTGAGCGCTGAGGTCTGGCTGGCGCCCAGTTTGGGCTATTTGCCCGCGCGCATCAAGCTGACCCAGGACAACGGCGACTTTGTGGACCAGCAGTGGGTGTCGAGCTCTGCGCCCTGATGAGTTTTTTTCTGCGACTGCATCTTGAAAAGCCTTTTGCGGCTACCATGTGATTTTAGACAGTTTGAACTTTGGAGGAACTCGCAGACCATGCACACGCTCTACGATTCGGAAACTTTTTGCGTTAACCACATGATGGGCAGCTTTGAAAACGAAGCCAGCCGAGAAGACATCCGAATACCCAGCGATGCAGATGCCGACAAGCAGCACCTAGAGTCTGCTCAGGTTGAAACTGAAGAGCGCCCCACTCTGATCCGCCACGGATTTGAAATTGTGGACAAGCGTTCTGGTAAAGAGGTGTATTTGGATGGTTCTTGGGCTGAATTGTTTCAGCAACACATTCTGGATTGGCAGCGCCAAACTCCCACCCAAGAAGAAGTGGAAGACACCCTAGAAAAATACGCCGAGTTGGCGCAAACCCCGGTGTCTATTCACTAAGCCAAGACACCAAGTTACGCATGCACCACAACGCCAGCCATAGAGCTGGCGTTTTTTCAGGGGCTGGCGGTGTCGGCCTCGGCGTAAAGCCAGCGGAACATGGGGCCCACCATGACCAGCACGGTCATGAGCCTGCACACCTGAAACGCGGTTACTACGGGTGCGCCCAGCTGCAGCACTTTGGCGGTGATGGCCATTTCAGCAATACCACCCGGCGCCGTGCCCAAAACCAGCGTGGCAGGGTGCAGGCCCGTCCCCCAAGCTAAGGCCAAAGCCAAGGCAATACACATCCCAATCAAGCCCAGGGTGCCCAAGGCCACCGAACCCAACCATTTGGGCGCAGTATGGACAAAGTTGGGCGTGAACCGCACGCCCAAGCTCACCCCAATCAAGAGTTGCGCGGCATTGGTCATCCACTTGGGGACGGTGGACCAGTGCAGGTCCAGCAGCGTCAGCAACATGGCGGCCAACAGGGGGCCTAAAAACCATGGGTTGGCGCGGTCCAGCCGCTGCATCAACCAAGCGCTGCTGGCAGCTAGAGCCCCCAGCCCTAAAAAACCCCACATATAAAACTCGCGCGTGGCTTGCGGGGTGCTCACATCCAAGCCATGAAGCCCGCTGAACTGCATGCCAAAGGGCACCACCAGCGTCACGATCAAAATTCGCACGCTGTGAGCGGCGGCCACCAGGTCGGTCCGGCCATGGGCGCGCTCGGCCAGTAAGGTCATTTCGGAGGCGCCGCCAATGGCGCTGGCAAACCAAGTGGTGGCGCGGTTCAGGTGGTGCATCCGGTGCAGCCAAGATGCCATCACCCAGCCCATACCCAGCGTGCAGAGCACCCCAATGGCAATGGCCCAACCCATATTCAAAATCAGCAGGCCCACCTGTGGCGTGAAGTAAAGGCCCAGTGCGACGCCTATGGTGCATTGGCCCGCGTTTCGCAGCGGGTTCCAGCTCAAGCTGGGCATGCCCAGCACCGAGGCCACACCTGTGGCTACCAAAGGCCCGAGCATCCAAGGCAGGGGTGTGTGCAACCATTCAAATAAAGCAGCCGCGGCAAGTGCCAAGAAGAGTGTGGAGAGGACCTTGCCGGTCGAAATAAGATTCAAGATGAGACAATCAGGGGATGAGCCAAGCCTATATTCTCACCCTCTCGTGCCCGGACCGCCGGGGCCTTGTGCATGCTGTGTCGGGTTTTTTGCTGGAATGCGGCAGCAATATTGAAGAAGCTGCCCAATACAACGACCATGCCACAGGCTTGTTTTTTATGCGGGTGCAGTTTGCCAGCGAAGCCGCCTTGGCCGATTTGCACAAGGGCCTGACGGACTTTGCCCCCACCTTACAAATGCAGTGGAGCTTGCATCCAACCACGCAGGCCATGCGCACTATTTTGATGGTGAGTAAAGAGGGGCACTGCCTCAACGACCTGTTGTTCCGCTGGAAAATTGGCGTGCTTCCTATTGATATCCGCGCCATTGTGTCCAACCACCGCGAGTTTTATCAGCTGGCGGCCAGCTACAACATTGCGTTTCACCATATTCCTGTGACCGCGGACACCAAGCCGCAGGCCGAAGCCAAGTTGTGGGAGTTGGTGCAGCACGAATCTGCCGAGCTGGTGGTGCTGGCGCGCTACATGCAGGTGCTGTCAAACGACATGTGCCGCAAGCTCTCAGGCAAGGCCATCAATATTCACCACAGTTTTTTACCTAGCTTCAAAGGCGCCAAGCCTTATTACCAGGCGAACGAGCGGGGTGTGAAGCTCATTGGTGCTACTGCCCATTACGTGACGGCCGACCTAGATGAAGGCCCCATCATTGAGCAAGACGTGGCCCGTGTGGACCACAGCAAGAGCGTAGAAGACTTCACCGCCATTGGGCGTGACACCGAAAGCCAGGTGCTGGCCCGTGCGGTCAAGTGGCACAGCGAGCATCGGGTGCTGCTGAACGGCCACAAGACCGTGATTTTTAAGTAAAACTTCTGTTTATTTGGCTTTAAAACCCAGCTGATCCAGCGCGGTGGCCAAGTGCGCCACGCTGCGGTCAATGTGGTGCAGTTTTTCTAGGCCAAACAGGCCGACCCGGAAGGTCATGAAGTCAGCGGGTTCGTCGCACATCAGCGGCACGCCGCTTGCCGTTTGTAGGCCTTGAGCCAAAAACTTTTTGCTGCTTTGAATCTCGGGGTCGGTGGTGTAGCTCACCACCACGCCCGGGGCCTTAAAGCCGTCTGCAGCGACGCTGGATATGCCACGTGACTCAAACAAAGCCCGCACGGCGTTGCCCAAATCTTGCTGTTCTTGTTTGACCTTGGCAAAACCGTAGGCACGGGTTTCGGCCATGACTTCACTCAGGCGCACCAGAGCATCGGTGGGCATGGTGGTGTGGTAAGCATGGCCGCCACCTTCGTAAGTTTCCATAATTTGCAGCCATTTTTTTAGGTCGGCGGCGTAGCTGGTGCTAGTGGTGGCGTCAATGGCTTTGCGGGCGCGCTCGGACAACATCACCATGGCACAGGCGGGTGACCCGCTCCAGCCTTTTTGTGGGGCGCTGATGATCACGTCCACGCCAGTGGCTTTCATATCCACCCACATGGCGCCGGAGGCAACGCAGTCCAGAACAAACAAGCCACCCACCTGGTGCACGGCATCAGTGACGGTGCGGATGTAGTCGTCAGGCAAGATCATGCCGGCGGAGGTTTCCACGTGAGGGGCAAACACCACGTCCGGTTTGTGTTCCAAGATGGCAGCGGCCACTTCAGCAGCGGGGCAGGGAATCCAAGGCGATTGTGAATCGGTGCCGGTGCGGCGGGCCTTGATCACGATGGCTTCTGAGGGAATGTGCCCCATGTCAAAAATTTGCGTCCAGCGGTAGCTGAACCAGCCGTTGCGAATGACCAGCACTTTTTTGCCAGTGCCAAATTGGCGGGCCACGGCTTCCATGCCAAACGTGCCACTGCCGGGCACCAGCACGGCGGAATGGGCTTGGTACACCTCTTTAAGGATGCCGGAGATGCTCGTCATCACGCCCTGAAAGCGCTTGGACATGTGGTTGAGGGCGCGGTCGGTGTAGACCACCGAAAATTCGAGCAAACCGTCGGGGTCAACGTTGGGCAATAAACCGGGCATGAAAATTCTCCAGAGACGATTTTGTAAGAAAAGTCAGTCAGCTTAGCACGGCGGCTAGAGCTTGTCCCATGCGGACGGCATGCCCGGGTTTTAGGCCGGCGTTCAGTTCTGCCGCGCCTTCGGGCCACAACACGATGACGGTGGAGCCCAGCAAAAACCGCCCCATTTCCTCGCCCTGTTCAAGCGACACGGGCGAGGAGCTGGGGTAAGTCCACTCGGCAACTTGGGCGCGACGAGGCGGGTTGACCACCCCGTGCCACACCGTGGCCACACTGCCCACAATGGTGGCACCCACCAACACCATGACCAAGGGGCCATGCGCAGTGGCAAAGTGGCACACCACCCGCTCGTTGCGGGCAAAAAGGCCCGGCACGGTTTGCGCTGTGGCGGGGTTGACGGAAAACAGCTTGCCTGGCACGTAAACCATGCGTTCCAGCACGCCATGGCACGGCATATGAATGCGGTGGTAATCCTTGGGACTGAGGTAGACCGTGGCAAATCGGCCGTTTTGAAATCGTCTGTTCAGACACAGGTCCTGAGTTGAAGCAAGTGACGGGTCGCCCAGCAAAGCCGCCACGCTGTACCG
>CAMAWQ010000009.1 GCA_945862005.1 Hylemonella gracilis
AGTCCATTGATGACCGGCACCCTTGAAAACTCTGCAAAACGTTCAATTTTGGTTTGCTCGTAGGTGCGAATCATCACCAAGTCCACCATGCGGCTGATGACGCGGGCGGTGTCCTCAATGGGCTCGGCCCGGCCCAATTGGCTGTCTCCGGTGGTCAAGTTGACCACGCTGCCACCCATTTGGTACATGCCGGCTTCAAAGCTCACCCGGGTTCGGGTGGAGGCTTTTTCAAAAATCATGGCCAGCGTGCGGTCTACCAAGGGCTGGTGTTGGTCGTAAGCCTTGAACTTCTTTTTGATCAGGGCGGTGCGTTCAAACAGGTAGTCGTACTCGTCCGCCGAAAAATCAGAAAACTTTAAGTAATGTGGAATGCTCATGACGCCAAAAACTCTCGAACCAAGGGCACTAAGCGGCTCATCACTTCATCGGCTTCTTGCTTAGTGATGATCAAGGGAGGCACCAAACGAATCACGCTGTCAGCCGTCACGCTCAACAGCAAACCGGCTTGGGCTGCGCGTTCTGTCAAGACGCTGCAGGGCTTCTCAAGCTCCACACCAATCATCAAGCCTTGACCACGCACTTCTTTCACACCTGCCAAATGCCCTAGTTGTGTTTGAAGCGCCTGCTTTAAATAAGCGCCGACCTCTGTTGCGTTGAGCAGCAAGCCGTCTTCTTCCATGATGCGAATGGTTTCAATACCCGCGCGCATGGCCAAAGGGTTACCACCAAAGGTGGTGCCATGGTTGCCAGGCTGAAAAATATGGGCTGCTTTGGGGCCCGCGACTACCGCGCCTATGGGCACACCTGAACCCAGGCCCTTGGCCAGCGGCATCACGTCAGGGGTAATTCCTGCCCATTGGTGCGCAAACCATTTGCCTGTGCGGCCCATGCCGCATTGCACTTCGTCAACCATCATCAGCCAATCACGCTCGTTACAAAGCTGGCGCACGGCTTGAAGGTATTCGGCACGCATCGGGTTGATGCCGCCTTCCCCCTGAATAGTTTCTAAAAATACCGCTACGACATTGGGGTTGCCTTCAGTGGCTTGTTTGAGAGCCGCTATGTCGTTAACGGGCACCCGAATAAAACCATCCACCAGCGGCTCAAACCCTTTTTGAATTTTGGTGTTGCCGGTGGCGCTTAAGGTGGCAATAGACCGACCATGGAAGGCGCGCTCATACACCACGATTTCAGGGCGATCAATGCCCTTGTCGTGGCCAAATTTGCGGGCCAGCTTTAAGGCGGCCTCGTTAGCTTCTAAGCCAGAGGAGCAAAAAAACACGTTGGTCATGCCTGACAAAGCCACCAACTTGGCGGCCAGTTGTTCTTGTCCAGGCACGTGGTAATAGTTGCAGCAGTGGATCAACTTGGCCACTTGGTCTTGCAAAGCGGGCACCAATTTGGGGTGGTTGTGGCCCAAGGTGTTCACGGCAATCCCGGCCAGCGCGTCTAAATACACCTTGCCTTGTGTGTCCCACACCCGCAAACCTTGACCGTGTGACATGGCTATGGGCAAGCGCCCATAGGTATTCATCACATGGGGGGACTGAACTGTGCTGGCACTGCTGGGGGCGCTCATGGTCATACTCCTCGGTGGAAAGCAGGGATTCTAGACGCCCACTTTTGCCGATGCTGCACCTGCACAATATAGAATCAATTCACCCACTCTTGACTGGTACAACCCGTCTTCCCCCATGCGCCCCTATTCAGACAAAGAAGTGTTCATCATGGGCATCACCCAGGGAGGCAAGCCTTTTCGCCCCAGCGATTGGGCCGAGCGTTTGGCCGGCGTGATGAGTCAGTTTCGTCCAGGTGGTGTGCAGCCTGGCAGTCATTTGGGCTATTCGCCTTGGTGCGTACCCACCACCATCGAGGGTGTGAAGTGCGTGGTGGTGCATCGCGATTTGGAAGAATCCGAGCCCATGGCTTGGGCTTTCTGCATGAACTTCGCTAAAGACAACGGCCTGAAAGTTCAAGAAGCTTTTCAGCCGAATTCTTAAACCACACTCAAGCCTTAATAAACAAAAAGCCGTCTTGCGACGGCTTTTTGTTTTCTGCTGACAGCGCACCCGTATCAAACGGCAGACCCCGAGGGGTCTGGGCTAAAGGCCTGCTGTTAAGCAGCCAGGGCCAAGGTTTTCACCTTGGCTGACAGGCGGCTCTTATCGCGAGCTGCCTTGTTTTTATGAAAAATGCCCTTGTCGGCCACGGTGTCCACCACGGCTTGCATCTTGGCAAAAAGTTCTGTTGCTTTGGTTTTGTCGCCAGCTAAAACGGCTTTTTCGACGTTTTTAACTGCGGTTCGGTACTTGGAGCGCAGAGATGTATTGGCTGCGTTAAGTTTGATGTCCTGACGTGCGCGTTTGCGACCCGAGGCCAGGCGCGGGTTTTTTTTCTTGGGCTTTCCAGATGCCATGAAGTAAGTTCCTTGTGTCTGTGGATGATGTCAGCAGAACAGAGTATTCTAGCAGCAGCTACACTGCAGTGGTGAATCTCTTCAAAGCCGCATCCACTGTTTCTTTGCTCACGCTGGCTTCTCGCATCACTGGGCTTGTGCGTGAGTTGCTCATGGCCGCTACCTTTGGCGCCAACGCCCTGACCGATGCCTTTAATGTGGCGTTTCGCATTCCCAACTTGTTTCGCAGGCTGTTTGCCGAAGGCGCGTTCAGCCAGGCGTTTGTACCGGTGCTGGCTGCATCTAGGGCGCAGCAGGGAGATGCAGCCACCCACATCCTCATTGATCACGTGGCCACGGTGCTGTTTTGGTGCTTGATGGGCGTGAGCGCATTCGGTGTGGTGGCCGCTCCAATTTGGGTGTATTTCATGGCCAGTGGCTTACAGCAAACCCCTGACGGCTTTGAAGCCGCTGTGGTGATGACGCGTTGGATGTTCCCTTACATTGCCTTTATGTCGTTGGTGGCCTTAGCCTCGGGCATTCTTAATACTTGGAAGCAGTTTGCGGTTCCTGCGGCCACCCCTGTTTTGCTCAATGTGGCCATGATCATGGCCGCCTATTGGGGTGCTCCTTGGTTTGCGGAACTGGGCATTGAACCTATTTATGCAATGGCCGCGGGGGTGATGTTGGGGGGCGTGATGCAACTGGGTATTCAAATACCTGTTTTAGCTCGCCTGAATTTGCTGCCTTCTATTGGGCTCAGCTTTCAAGACGTGCGTGCTTCTATGGCCGATGCGGGTACACGCCGTGTGCTCAAGCTCATGGGCCCCGCACTTTTGGGGGTGAGCGTGGCGCAAATCTCCTTACTGATCAACACCCAAATTGCCTCGCACTTGGTGCCCGGCAGTGTGAGCTGGCTCAGTTATGCCGACCGGCTTATGGAATTTCCGGTGGCCATGCTGGGGGTGGCGTTGGGCGTGGTGCTGATGCCCCAGCTGGCTGCTGCCAAAGCCAGCGAAGACGCCGCTCACTACTCTGCCATGCTGGACTGGGGCTTGCGGCTTGTGGTGCTGCTGGCGGTGCCCAGCGCCTTGGCTTTGTTGTTGTGCGCACAACCGCTGGTGGCCACGCTTTACCACTATGGCGCATTCAGCGCGCGCGATGTGCAACAAACCTCTTGGGCGCTTATGGGTTGGGGGGCGGGTTTGGTGGGGGTGGTGGCCGTGAAGGTGCTGGCTCCAGGCTACTACGCCAGCCAAGACATTCGCACACCCGTGCGTATTGCGGTGGTGGTGTTGGTGCTCACGCAGCTGCTCAATCTGGTGATGGTGCCTTGGCTGGCCCATGCGGGCTTGTCGCTTTCTATTGGTTTAGGGGCGCTCATCAACGCCTTGTGGTTGCTCGTGGGCTTGCTGCGCAAAGGCAGCTACCAACCCTCGCAAGGTTGGGTACGTTTTGGTTTTCAGGTAGCGGGTGCTGCCGCATTGATGGCTGCATTTTTGTTTTGGGCCAATCAGGCGGTGGATTGGGTAGCCTTAAGGGCACAACCTTGGTGGCGTATCGGGGCTTTGGGCAGCATGGTGCTATGTGCGGCCACCATTTATCTGGTCAGCGCCAGATGTTTGGGTTTGCGTTGGTGGGACTTCATCAAAAAATGAGATTTCAAGTTCCTACCCATTTGGAGTACTTCAAGTCTTTGGTTCAAGGGGATGACGGCTTTCCTTTGCTGGAGGCGGCTGTATGTCTGGCCCAAGATGCCCACCCAGAGATGGACGTGCAAGATGTTTTGGCGCAAATGGACGTGCTGCTGGAACGTATCAAACGCCGCATGCCTGAAGATGCTTCGGCCATGCACCGTTTGCGCAGCCTCAACCATTACTTTTACGAAGAACTTAAATTTGCTGGCAACCGAAACGACTTTTACAACCCCAACAACAGTTACCTGCACGAGGTGCTGCGTAAGCGCTTGGGTATTCCGATTTCATTGGCGGTATTGTGGTTGGAACTGGCTCAGGGCTTGGGATTAAAAGCCCATGGCGTGAATTTTCCGGGACACTTTTTGGTTAAGGTGTATTTGTCGCAGGGCCAGGTGGTGCTGGACCCGCTTACCGGTCAGTCATTGAGCCCATCACAACTCATGGAGCAACTCGAGCCCCATTTGCAGCGTATGGGCCTGCAAGGTGAGTTGGAGATGCCGCTGGGCCTGTACCTTAGAGACGCCGCACCCAGAGCCATCATTGCCCGCATGCTCAACAACTTGCGCGAGATTCACTCCATGCAGGGGCAAGAGTTTGCTCTGACTGAGGTACAACGGCGGCTGGACATTTTGGGCTGAGTTGAGTCAGCGGTTACCTTGGTTTATTGAGCCAACTGCCAAGGGTCTACAGAGCAATGCATGGCGCTCGGATCGCCTTCGCGTCCCACGGTGAGCAGTGCCTCTCGAACGGAATTCAGTCCAAAACTGTGGGTGCACATTTTGTGAAATGGATATTTCCCTGAGGCAATCAGTTGAATGCCAAGCTCTACGGCTTGGTGGCTGTGACCGCGAACGCCTTTTACGGTCAGGCATCTTTTAAAGAGAAAGTCGCTGTCAAACTGGGGTATAGGCTTTCCCTTGCGTCCACAAATCAAAAACCGTCCCCCTTTGCGAGCCAAATGCAAGCCCGAAATAAGGGAGTCCGGCCCACCTGAAGAGCAGTCAATCACCAAGTCGGCCATCAGGCCCGCGGTGAGGTCGGCCACGGACTCTAACAAGTCTTCGCGCTCGATATTGATGACATGGTGCGCCCCCATTTCTTTTGCCAAGGCCAGCCGGTGCGAGTCCACTTCTAAGCCGGAGACGATGATGCAACTGGCGCCAGCTTCCCGTGCCGCACACACGCAGGCCAGACCTTGCTGTCCTGGCCCTTGAATCACCACGGCAGAACCTAAGGTGACACCCCCTTGGAATACCGCCCACTCCACACCATTACCTAAGGGCAAAGCCAGCGTGGCTTGGTCGGCAGGAATGCCAGAGGGCACTTTATGAAACACCGTATTGGGGTGCAGATACTGCTCTTGAGAAAAACCTCCCCACAGACTCGGTTGCACGCTGATCGGGGTAGAGCCATACCGAATGCCCGAGCCCACCAGCGTGTCGGTGGCGTCACACAACCGGTAATCTCCCGTGCGGCAATAGTGGCAATGCCCACAAGGCAAGTACTCTTCTAAGGCCACACGGTCTCCCTCTTTCACGCCCCAGCGCTTGGCCGCCGACGCACCCAAGCCTGTGACGTATCCCACGGTTTCATGCCCAAGAACAAGCGGTCCTTTGCTGGCGGGGTAGTTCAAGAAATAAGGCCAATCGCTACCACAAACCCCAGTTTTTTCAACTTTAAGGATTCCGGTATCGGCTTGAATTTCCGGACGGTCAAACTCGCGCAGCTCAACTTGTTTTTGAGTCAGCGCCACCGCTGCAATAATGGTGTTGGACATCAGTTCAACGCTAAATAGACTTGATGGTGGTTCCTGCCCGTGCTGCCAACTCTGTTTTGAGCTCAGGGTATGAAAGGTTTACCGGCCCCACAAATGATGCAGATCGGACCCGATGCGTTTCCGGATCAAGGCCTGGAGGGGCTGTGCCTTCGGCCTGATCGGTTGCCGCTTGCATCAAACGGCGGCGTGCTTGGACGATTGCCAAATCGGTGGAAACCAAGCGCTCTTTGGAGCGATCCACAATGGGCCCCATGCTCTCTTGCAACGAGCCATCCTGCATGGCAATGCCTTTGACGCCACTGAAGTAGCGGCCAGACTTTTGCCCTTCACGATCGATAAGGTAGTCGTTTCGTTTGTTGGCAACAGGCGTGAAGGTGCCGGGAATAAGCGCCGCAAATGCCCCATCTTCGTTCTTCATGGCGTGTAATTCGGCCTCTTCTAGAGGCCGTGTGGGGTGATGCGCCCATGTCCAAACAATGCAGTTCTCGTCATCGATGGGTACCCAGCCGTGACCGCGCAGCGCATTTTCGCCATAAGGTGGAATGATGGTGTACCAAGGCATGATCCACGGCGTGATCCGCCAGTAGCATTTTTCAGAATCAATGGCTCGCTTCACCGCAATCAGCAAGCCGCCTTCGGATTGATTGACCTCAAACATAGGCCGCTTGTTGGCGATGTACTTGGCGCCCGAAGTGCCGACATGCAGGGGGTCTGTGGCAAGCTCACCGCTGTGCAACCAAGAGACATGGCTGGAATCTATACCCCCCTCCATGGCTTGGAGGTAATTGTTTTCTTGAATGCGTTTGCCTACATAACGATGCGCATCGGGAACCGTGGCCCACTCGTACTCAGGCAATGGGGGTTGCAAATCGGCAGGACCCATGTAAGTCCAAATCACGCCACCCCGCTCAAAGCAAGGGTAGGCATCCAGCTTGATTCTTTCGCACAGTTTGCTGGTTTCGGGCTCGGAGGGGATTTCAACGCATTGGCCGGTGACGTCAAACTTCCAGCCGTGGTAAGGACAGCGAATGCCCCCTTCTTCATTGCGGCCAAACCAAAGCGACACGCGTCGATGTGCACAAAACTCATCCAGCAAACCCACCTTGCCGCTTGAATCCCGAAATGCAATCAAAGACTCAGACAGCAGCTTGACTCTGACGGGTGGACAGTCTGGGCTGGGCAATTCTTTGGCCAATAACGCCGGAATCCAATAGCGGCGAAAAAGCTTACCCATAGCGGTGTTGGGCCCAGTTTGGGTCAACACATCATTTTGGCGTCCGACAACACTCATTTCGTTTCCTTATTCGGGGGTGATATTGGCTTTTTTCACAACCTGCGACCACATTTTGAGATCGCTCGCAACTAAGGCCTCTAGCCGCTCTGGCTTGCCTCCAGCCATGAAAACGCCCATCTTGTCCAAAGCGTCTTTCACATCGGGTAAAGCAAACAAACCATTGATTTCTGAATTGATTTTGTTGAGCGTGCTGCTGGGGGTGCCCGCTGGTGCCATCACACCAAACCAAGCGTCACTGACCACATTGGGAATGCCCGCTTCCGCCATCGTGGGTGTATTGGGTAGGGGCGCCACGCGTTCAGCACTCAGCACCGCCAGTGCACGCATCTTGCCGCTTTGCACCAAAGGCAGTGCGGTTTGCAACACCACCACACCCGCTTGCACATGCCCTGCGGCCAGATCATTTAATGCGCCTGACATGCTTTTGTAAGGCACGTGCAGCAGTTTGATGCCAGCCTCTTGCATAAACAATTCCATGGTCAGGTGTTGCACGCCTCCCACTCCGGGAGATGCATAGTTCAAGCTGCCTGACGGTTGCTTTTTGGCATAGTCCACGAATTCTCGGACGGTTTTGGCTGGTGTGTTGTTGGTTACCACCAGTACCAATGGGCTGGCACCCATCAACACAATGGGCGCAAAACTTTTAAGAGGGTCGTAGGGTGTTTTAGTACGTAAAGCCGGTAAGGTGCTGAAGGCGGTGGCAGCAAACAAAATCACATGACCGTCAGGGTTGGACTTGGCAGCAGCTTCAATTCCTATGAGACCGCCAGCACCCACTTTGTTTTCCACCACGATGGGCACATTCCAGCGCTGCCCAAGCTTGGGCCCCAGTAAGCGAGCCAGCTGATCCCCCGTGGTTCCTGCAGAGGAGGGCACAATGAACTGAACACTCCGGTTAGGAAATTCTTGGGCAAAGCCAGAAACATGAGCCAGTGCAACAAACACAAGCGCTACAAGCCGAGTACTTTTCATAAAGTTTCTGTGGATAAGTCAGTCAAGCCCTAAATTATCGCGTGGCTAGTGTTGGATTTGAATCCGTAGTTACCCCTTTAATCTCTGGTTGAGGTCTAAACTTCCTACATAACTAAAAGGAGCCTCATGGACCGTTTTCATTCCAAAGTTGCCATTGTCACGGGCGCGGGCTGTGTGGGTTCGGGCTGGGGCAACGGCCGTGCCATGGCAGTGCGTTTAGCTGAAGAGGGCGCGCAGGTGTTTGCAGTTGACCGCGACCCCGAGCGCTTGGCCGAAACCCTAGAACTTGCTGGTGATGCCCAAAGCGCCATCACCACTTACGCCTGTGATGTGACCAGCTCCGAAAGCATTCAGCGCATGGTTCATGCCTGCCTTGAAAAGTTGGGAACCATCGACATCCTCATCAACAACGTGGGCGGTTCAGCGGCAGGCGGCCCGGTAGAAATGAGTGAAGAGGTGTGGGACACCCAAATCAGCGTCAATTTAAAAAGCGTTTTCCTCACTTGCAAATATGTGTTGCCCACCATGGTGGCTCAAAAATCAGGAGCCATTGTGAATGTGGCGTCTACCTCAGGCATGCGTTGGACTGGGAGCGCGCAAGTGGCTTACGCCGCCACCAAAGCGGGAGTGATTCAGCTTTCCAAAGTGGTGGCGGTGCAGCATGCACCTGATGGCGTGCGCGTGAACACCGTGGTGCCTGGGCAGCTGCACACCCCTATGGTGGAAGTTCGGCTGGCTAAGCAGCGCACCGGTGGCGATGTAGAGTCGCTGCTGGCTTCACGCGTGAAGCGCATTCCGCTGGGTTTTATGGGCGACGGCCGCGACACTGCCAGTGCGGCGCTGTTTTTAGCCAGCGATGAGGCACGCTTCATCACCGGCACTGAAATTGTGGTGGACGGCGGCATGACCGCCCGCTGCGATTAAATTCAATCAACAAACATCTTGTTCTAGGAGACCTTGCGATGAACTTCAAATCTCTACTCATCACCGTTGCGGCACTTTGCATGGCTGGTGCTGCTTGCGCTCAGCCTGCGGGCAAGCCTGTGCGCATCATCGTGGCCTTTGCCCCAGGGGGGCCTGTGGACGCCATGGCCAGAACCATTGCCGAACCCTTGGGCCGCAGCCTCGGGCGCTTGGTGATTGTGGAAAACAAACCGGGTGCTAGCGGTGCTATTGGTGCCAACGAAGTGCTCAAGTCAGACGCTGATGGCAGCACCTTATGGCTTACCAGTGTGGGGGCTGCAGCCATCAACCCGGCGTTGTTTCCCAAGTTGTCCTACAACATGCAAAAAGACTTTGCGCCCGTGTCGCTCGTGGCCAACAACGTGGAAGTGTTTGTGGTCAATATCAACAACCCTTCCAAAGACGTTGCCGAATTTGTAGCCACCGCCCGCGCCAAAAAAGAGCCCACTCCGATTGGCTCCTCCGGTAAAGGCAGCATTCCTCATCTGGCCTTGTTGCAGTTGGAGCAATCCACGGGGGTGGACATGCTGCACATTCCCTACAACGGTATGGCCCCTGCTATTACCGATTTGCTGGGTGGGCAAATTCAGGGCTTTTTTGCAGATGTGCCCGCGGTGATGAGCCAAATCAAAGGCGGTCGCATGAAGGCGCTGGGCATGGCATCTAAAACCCGCCATCCCTTGTTGCCTGAAGTTAAAACCTTTGAGGAACTGGGCTTTAAATCGGTGGACACCAACAACTGGTACGCCCTGTTTGTATCTTCCAAAACCCCCGCAGAAGTGGTGCGCTCGCTCAACAAAGCCGTGGCTCAAGCCGTGGCCGACCCCGCAGCCAACACCAAAATGACCCAGTCGGGCGCTGAACCCAAAGCGTCTACCCCTGAAGAATTAGCCGCCTTGCTCAAGGCTGACACCGACAAATGGGCGGTGCTCATCAAGGCCCGCAACATCACCGGCGACGAATAAGCCGCCCAGAACAAGCAGCCCAGAACAAGCGCTCCATTTAAGGTTTTTCATGTCCTCACCCGCACCATCAGAGGTGGTTGTTCAAACCTACACGGACCATCCCAGTGCCGCGCAGCTGGTGCTGCCCCCGCTGGCTTGCGACAGCCATGTGCACGTGTTTGGGCCTAAAGCTCGCTTTGCCTATGCAGAGCCCCGCTCCAGCACGCCAGCCGAGGCGCCCAAAGAAAAATTGTTTGCGCTGCACCGCAAAATGGGCATCAGCCGTTGCGTCATCGTGCAATCGGTGGTGCATGGCCTTGATAACGCCGTGGTGGAAGACGCTATAGAGGCCGGGGGCGGACACTATTTGGGCGTGGCTCTGGTGGATGTGGACGTGGCTCAGACTGAGCTCAAGCGCTTAGCCAGCTGTGGGTTTAGGGCGGTGCGCTTTAACTTTATGAAGCATCTCTCGGGCGGCGCGTCGGTAGAGGATGTGCTTAAGCTCACCCCCCGTTTGGCTGACTTGAGCATGCACTTGCAAGTGCATTTTCAAAGTGAACTGGTGCACACCGTGGGGCAACAGTTACTTTCAAGCTCAGTGCCCGTGGTCATCGACCATATGGGGCGGGTTGACGCCCAAATGGGTGAGCAGCACGCCGACTTTCAAGCCCTCATGCGCTTGCTGGATCAGCCCCATGTGCACGTCAAGGTCAGCGGCATCGACCGTATTGAAGCCTCCTCTCGGGCGGGTTCCGGCTACCCACTGGGCGTGCAATTAGCTAAACGGCTGGTGGAGCGCTTTCCAGAGCAATGCGTATGGGGCTTGGATTGGCCTCACCCTAACCACACGCATGTGCCGGATGACGGTGAACTGGTCAATGCTCTAGCGCGTATCGCACCCACGCCTGAATTGCTTCAGGGCTTGTTGGTGGATAACCCTCAGGCGCTGTACCGCTTCAATTAACCCGCACAGCCGCACCGTCGCCGCGCGGTGCAATCACGCCGATGGTGTGCACCTGTTGGCCTAATGCTTGCAAGGTGCTTGCTGTGGCTGGAGCGTTGTCAGCATCAACCACCAGTACCATGCCAATACCGTTGTTGAAGGTGCGGTTCATTTCCAGGTCGCTGACGCCTGCAGTTTTTTGGAGCCAAGCAAACAACTCGGTTTGAGGCCAAGTGCTGCGCGTGAGGTGCGCGGCAAGGTGGTCGGGCAGTACACGCGGAATGTTTTCGAGCAAACCACCACCTGTGATGTGCGCCAGAGCTTTGATGGGGTGTTTAGCCAGTGCTTCCAGTAATGGCTTGACATACAAACGGGTAGGCTCCATGAGCGCTTGGCGCAGCGGCTTGCCGTCCAGCATGGTGGGCAGATGTCCGGCGGCGCGTTCTAAGCATTTGCGCACTAGCGAAAAACCGTTGGAATGCACGCCGCTGGAAGCCAAGCCCAGCACCACGTCGCCAGCCTGCACGTTGAGGCCTGTCAGAATTCGCGACTTTTCAACCACGCCCACACAAAAGCCCGCCAAGTCGTATTCGCCGTCGGGGTACATGCCGGGCATTTCGGCGGTTTCGCCGCCAATCAGGGCGCAGCCCGATGCTTCGCAACCATGGGCAATGCCGCCCACCACTGCAGCGGCTGTGTCCACATTCAGCTTGCCGCAGGCAAAGTAGTCAAGAAAAAACAGGGGCTCCGCACCTTGCACCAGCACGTCGTTCACGCTCATGGCCACCAAATCTATACCTACGGTGTCGTGCATGTTCCACTCAAATGCCAGCTTTAACTTGGTGCCTACACCGTCAGTGCCGCTCACCAAAACGGGTTCCTTGTAGCGTTTGGGTACTTCAAACAAAGCACCAAAGCCACCAATACCGGCCATCACGCCTTCGCGCAGGGTTTTTTTGGCAAGGGGCTTGATGCGCTCTACCAACGCATCGCCTGCGTCAATGTCGACACCAGCATCTTTGTAGGACAGGGGCGGGGTGTGGGGTGGGGGAGGTGCAGAAGATGCAGGGGTGGTGCTCATAATGGGGCGCGCTTTAGAATTTGTTTGATTTTAAGTCTTCCCCCATGTCCTTAACCTCCCCGCCCAGAAGCTCTCTACCTGTCAATTTGGTGGTGGGTGCTTTAATGGCTCTGGGTCTGATGTGGGCCCTTTGGTTTCTTGCCCCCGTGCTGACGCCGTTTGTGGTGGCCGGTGTGGCGGCTTACGTGCTTAACCCCTTGGTCGACAAGCTGTGCCGCTTAGGCGGTTGTTTTATGCCGCGTTGGCTGGCCGTGTTGGTTGTGGAGTTGGGTTTTGTATTGGTGGTGCTCGGCGTGTTGCTCTTGTTAGTGCCCATCCTGTCTCACGAACTGCCGCAACTTAAGGCGCAACTACCTGTTTTATTGGAGCGGCTTGACGACGCGCTGCAACCCATGCTCAAGCAATGGGGGCTAGAGGTGTCGCTCAACCTGCAAGACCTTAAGCAGCAGCTGATGGCGTATTTAAATACCAACCGCGAGGAATTGGCGGGCTCTGCATGGTCATCTTTAAAGATGGGGGGCAGCGTGTTGCTGGCTTGGGTGAGTAACGTGGTGCTCATTCCCGTGGTGCTGTTTTATGTGCTCATGGACGGCGCGCAGTGGTTCAAACGTGTGTTGGAGTGGGTGCCCCGCCGTTGGTCTGCCGAGGTCAACAGTTTTGTGCAGGAATCGGACGAGGTGCTGGGCCAGTATCTGCGCGGGCAGTTGCTGGTGATGTTGGCGCTTGCAGTGTTTTACAGCGCAGGGTTGGCGCTTTTTGGTTTGGACTTGGCCTTACCACTGGGTGTGTTTACGGGGCTGGTAAGTCTGGTGCCTTATTTGGGTTTTGGCTTGGGCTTGTTACTGGCCACCTTGGCGGGCTTGCTTGAATTTGCCCCAAGTGGACAACTGATGCATGTGCTGGTGATGTTGGTCACCGTATTTGGCTTGGGCCAGTTGCTCGAAAGCTTTGTTTTAACCCCTCGCTGGGTGGGCGAGCGTATAGGGCTACACCCCTTGGCTGTCATCTTGGCGTTGTTGGTGTTTGCACAGATGTTGGGGTTTATTGGTGTTCTGGTGGCCTTGCCTGCCAGTGCCGTGGCTTTGGTGGGCATTCGGCGCTTGAAAGCGTGGTTGCTCCAACGTGACGCCACATGAAGCAAATGGCTTTGGATATAGGTTTGGCGCTGGCGCCTACCTTGCTCAACTTTGTACCCGGCCCCAACCTTGAGGCTTTGCGCCATCTTCAAGTGTGGGCGTCTGCTGGTTCAGGAGTTGCCGCACGTTCTCCGGTGCCCACATATATTTGGGGCGCTGAGGGTTCTGGCAAAACCCATTTGCTCTTAGGGGTGGCACAAGCTTTAAAAGAGCAGGGTTGCCCTGTGGGCTACCTGAGCAGCCAAGACCACGAGCCGCCTGCCTTTGATGAGCGCTGGTCTGCAGTGCTTCTGGACGACGTACACCTTTACACCGCTGTGCAGCAGCATGCTGCTTTTGCTTGGTTTGTGCAGGCGCAGTCTCAACAGGCGGGCGTGGTGGCCGCAGGCGAACTGCCCCCCGCCGACTTAAAGCTGCGAGAAGACCTGCGCACCCGTCTGGGTTGGGGGCATGTTTGGGCGCTTCAAGTCATGGGGGATGACGAGCGGCGTGCCGTGCTTATCTCTGCCGCTCAGGAGCGGGGCTTGAGCCTCAGCCCCGAGGTGGTGGACTTTATTCTCACGCGCTTCAGCCGCGACTTAGGGCACCTGATGCAGCTGCTTCATCACTTAGATGCTTATGCGCTCCAGGTGCAGCGCACCATCACCATCCCCCTTATCAAGGACATGCTGCAAGACTCATGAGTTCTGAACCGCAACGCTTGGCCCTGTTTGACCTGGACCACACCCTTTTGCCCATGGACTCCGACCACGCTTGGGGTAACTTCACCACCAGCTTAGGCTGGACCGACCCCGTCACTTTTTCTAAGCGCAACGATGCGTTTTACGACCACTACAAGCAAGGCACCCTCAATGTGCACGATTACGTGCGCTTTGCCACCGAAGCCACGCGTCTGCAAGGGCCGCAGCGCGCTTGGGAGGCCCGGGACCGTTTTATGCGCGACATCATCACACCGGCCATTCAGCCCGTGGCCTTGAACCTCATTGCCCAGCACCGAGAGCAGGGGCACGGTGTGGCCATCATCACTGCTACCAATGAGTTTGTGACCCGTCCCATTGCCGACGCTTTGGGAGTGCAACACCTGATTGCGGTGCAGTTGCAGCAAGACGCCTTGGGTTGGATGACCGGAGAAATTGAAGGAGTGCCTTCATTTCGCGAGGGCAAAGTGCAGCGTATGCAGCAATGGTTGGCGCAACAAGGCTTGGAGCGCCGCGCGGTGCACATCACCTTTTACAGCGACTCCATCAACGATTTGCCGCTTTTGGAACAGGCCGACCAGCCTGTGGCCACCAACCCAGACGAGCGTCTGCGCGCTTTAGCTCTGGAGCGGGGATGGCGTATCCTTGAGCTCTTTCCTAAATGATTAAAAAATTCATCGACAAACTGCTGGGCAAATCCGACCCAGCGCCCCGCTCAAAAAAATCCGGCCCTGCCGATTTTGGTAAACGCCGCGAACTGACCTTTAGTGACCACCGCATTGATGTGCAGCTGGTAGACGAGCGCGCGATGGACGTGGTGCGCACCCTCAAGCAGGGCGGGTTTGAGGCTTTTATTGTGGGTGGCGCGGTGCGCGACCTGTTGCTGGGCCTGCGTCCCAAAGACTTTGACGTAGCCACCAACGCCACCCCAGAGCAAGTTAAAAGTTTGTTCCGGCGCGCCTTCATTATTGGAAGGCGTTTTCGTATCGTGCATGTGGTGTATGGCCGTGGGCGCGAGCACGAGGTGATTGAGGTGTCCACATTCCGTGCTTACTTGGACAACGCCGCCGCCGAACAAGTGGCCGGTAACGAGCGCACCAGTAAATCTGAGCTGGCCGGTATGAAGCATGCGGTGGACTCCAGCGGCCGGGTGCTGCGCGATAACGTGTGGGGCCCGCAAGACCAAGACGCTGTGCGACGCGACTTCACCATCAACGCCATGTATTACGACCCGCAGCGTCAAGTGGTGGTGGACTACCACGGCGGCTTTAAAGACGCACAAAAGCACACCCTGCGCATGATTGGCGACCCCGCCACCCGCTACCGCGAAGACCCGGTTCGTATTATTCGGGCGATTCGTTTTGCCGCCAAGCTCAGTGGCTTGGGGTTCAAAATTGAAAGCAAAACCGCCAAGCCCTTGGTGGCCATGAAGTCCTTGTTGGCCGATGTGCCGCAAAGCCGCTTGTTTGATGAAATGCTCAAGCTGTTGCAAACCGGCCATGCACTGGCCACAGTGGCGCAGCTGCGTTTGCTGGGCTTGGCTCAAGGCATTTACCCCTTGTTGGATTTGGTGGTGGCGCGGGCAGACCAACCGTTTGTAAATGCCGCATTGCAAGACACCGACCGCCGAGTATCTGAGGGCAAACCTGTGGCGCCGAGTTTTTTGTTGGCCAGCGTCTTGTGGGCTGATGTGCGCGATGGCTGGGCTCAGCGCATAACCCAGCGGATGCCGTCTTACCCAGCCTTGCAAGCATCTATTGACGAAGTGTTTGACGCCCAAATTGGCGACGTATCGGGTCGAGGCAAATTGGGCGCCGACATGCGCGAAATTTGGATGATGCAACCCCGCTTTGATAAAAGGTTAGGTACCTCACCCTTCAGTTTGGTGGAGCAAGCTCGGTTTAGGGCGGGTTTTGACTTTATGCGGCTAAGGGCCGAAGTGGGCGAGGTGGATGTGCTGCTGGCCGACTGGTGGCAAGAGTTCAGCACGGCTGACGACTCCATGCGGCAAGACCTGATGGAGCAGGTGAGGCAAGAGCAAGGCGCTCAACGTGCCCGCGCGCCTCGAACATCTCGTGCGCCACGACAGCCAAGTACCAACGCCGATGATTCAACTCTGTCCCCAGAGGCAAACGACCCTCAGGACGCGACTGAGCCACTAAACGATGCCGAAACCGCCCCCAAAAAGCGCAGACGCCGCAGACGCCCACCCCAAGACCGCACTGAATAAAGCGGCAGACGGCACAGTGCACCGAGCCTACGTGGGCTTGGGTGCCAATTTGGGCGATGCTCTGGCCACTCTGAGTCAAGCCATTAAAGACTTGCAAGCGCACCCCAAAGTTCTGAGTCTGCGTGCTTCCAGCTTTTACGCCTCTACACCGGTGGAGGCAGATGGCCCCGATTTTGTAAATGCTGTGGTCGAGCTAAATACAACCCTGGCCCCCTACGAGTTGCTGGCTGCATTGCAACTTATGGAGCACAGCGCAGGGCGTCAACGGCCTTACCTCAATGCCCCGCGCACTTTAGATTTAGATGTGCTGCTGGTGGACGATCTGCACCTAACTGATGCCTCACTCACTATTCCTCATCCCCGCATGTGGCAACGCGCCTTTGTCTTAAGGCCCTTGCAAGAGCTGGCCCCTGATCGGGTTTCGGCCATGCAATTGGCGGCGGTGGCTTCCCAACGGGTTGACAAGATGAGGTGTTAAGCCTTTTTCTATTCTCAACTTTTATATTCGAAACCTATGCGGGTTTTTCATTAGAGTTTCTTGGCCTAATTAATGGCTTAATTCAAAAATTAAAAAAGCAAGGGCGGGCCCTCTGGCAACTGTTTGGCTCACGCCCCAAATGTGAACACTCATAGGAGACATCGATGGCTCAGATCAATTTAAAAGTCAATGGCAAGGCCCGTAAGGTTGATGCCGACTCAGACATTCCCCTTCTCTATGCGCTGCGTGACAACCTGGGGCTGAATGGTCCCAAGTTTGGTTGTGGCGTGGGTCAGTGCGGGGCGTGTACTGTATTGGTGAACGGGCAAGCCGCCCTTTCTTGTATCACGCCAGCTAACAGCGTCCAAGGTAAACCCGTGGTCACGCTGGAAGGTTTGGGCAGCTCTACCCGGCTCAATAAGCTTCAAAAGGCATTTGTGGACACGCAGGCTGTGCAATGCGGCTATTGCATCAACGGCATGATCATGTCGGCCACAGCCTTGCTTGCCACCAATAAGAAACCCAGCGAACAACAAATTCAAGAAGCCTTGGCTGGCAACCTCTGCCGCTGCGGCACCCACCAACGCATTGTCGCCGCCGTTAAAAGCGCCATATCAGCCTAAGGAGACCGCTATGAGCAACTTCAATCGACGTGACTTCTTGGGCGTAACGGGTGCTGGCGTTCTGGCCGTAGGCTTTTCATTGACGGGTGAGGCTCAAGCGGCCTACAACCTGCCATCTGCCAAAAGTGTGGCCAAAGATGCGCTGGACTCGTGGTTGACCATTGATCAAAAAAACCGTGTCACGCTCTACGTAGGCAAGGTCGACCTTGGTACAGGTACTAAAACCGCACTGACTCAAATGGCAGCCGATGAATTGGACGTGAGTTTTGGGCGGATTGAAATGATCATGGGTGACACGGGTACCACTCCAGATCAGTGGCTTACAGGTGCGGCCATCACCATTTCGCAAGGGGGTAATGAGCTGCGCATTGCTGCGGCCAACGCGCGCCAAGCTTTGTTGCAACGTGCGGCCCAGCAGTGGGGCGTTCCAGCTGCAGAGTTGACGGTAGTAGACGGCGTGATTGCCCATGAGGCCAGCCGCAGAACAGCCCCTTACGGCAGCCTGATCGGCCAAGGGTTCGAAATCAAAGTAGACCCCAAAATTGCGCTCAAAAAGCACACCGACTACAAACTGGTCGGTCAGTCTGTGCCGCGTGTGGACATTCCGGCCAAGGTTTCAGGCGAACACCCTTATATGCACGATTTGCGTTTGCCCGGCATGCTTCATGCCCGCGTCATCCGCCCCACCCTGATCGGTGCCACCTTACAAAGTGTGGATGATGCCTCCGCCAAGCGCGTGAGTGGCTTTGTGCAAACCGTCCGGCAGGGTAATTTTTTGGCGGTGGTTGCCAAAACCGAATGGGCAGCCGTCAAGGCTTCTCGGGCCATTCAGGCCACTTGGGCAGCGGGACCAGACTTGCCTGCTAAGGCCACCATTTTTGAATCATGGCGCAAAATGCCCGTGGCCAAGGAAGAGGCCACCCAAAAAGTGGGCGACATCACCCAAGCTTTGGGGGGCGCTGCCCGTATGGTTAAAGCCAGCTACAACTTTGCTGTGCAAACACATGCGTCGATTGGCCCATCTTGCGCGGTTGCCGATTTTCAAAAAGGTCAACTGGTGTGCTGGTCGGCCTCTCAGGCCACCCACTCTATGCAGCATGAGTTGGCCGTCATCACGGGCTTGTCTAGAGAATCGATTCGTGTGGTGTATTTAGATGGCTCTGGCTGCTATGGCCGCAATGGCCATGAAGACGCCACGGCTGACGCGGCTTTGATTGCCATGAAGCTTGGTAAGCCGGTTCGTGTGCAATGGATGCGCCAAGATGAAACCGCCTTGGCACCCAAGAGCCCCCCACGCACTATGGATCTAGAGGCCAGCCTAGACGCCAGCGGCAAGATTACGGGTTGGAAGGGCGACTTCTATATTGCGCTCAACCACATCGCTGCTTTCAAGCCATTGGACTTCCCGTTGCTGGCCGCCAGCGACACCGGCATTCCCCGCCCCGGTAACTGGGTGGGCTTTTTGTTTCAAAACGCGGGGGCGCCCTATGTGGTGCCCAACATCCTAGTCACCACCAAGCATATTGAGCAAACCTTTTTAAGGTCTTCTCATTTGCGCAGCCCTGGCCGTATTGAAAACAGCTTTGCCAACGAAGCTTTTATGGACGAAGTGGCTGCTGCAGCTGGAGCAGATGCGGCAGCCTTTCGACTGGCTCATTTGAATGACGCCAGAGCCATTGCGGTGATTCAAGCCGCACTCAAGGCCTCTAATTGGCAAACGCGTCCATCGGCCACACAGGTGAACGCTGGCAATGTCACCCGCGGACGTGGGATTTCGTATGTGCGCTACAACAACACCATCACCTATGTGGCTACCGTGGCAGAAGTGGAAGTGAACCGAACCACAGGCCAGATTTTGGTGACCAAGGTGTTTGTAGCGCACGACTGTGGTCAGATTGTCAACCCCGATGGTGTGATCAATCAGGTGGAGGGCGGTGTGATACAAACGGTCAGCCGAACGCTCATGGAAGAAGTGCAGTGGAATGGAAGCACGGTGAGCAGCGTGGACTGGGCCAGCTATCCCATCTTGCGTTTCCCTGAGGCGCCTCAAGTGAAAACGGTGCTGATAGACCGCCCTGGCCAGCCCAGCTGGGGGGCTGGAGAGCAAACACCCACCACCGTACCAGCTGCCATTGCCAATGCGTTCTTTGATGCCACCGGTGTTCGCTTGCGAACTATTCCTTTCACACCTGACAGCGTCAAGGTGGCCTTGTCTGGGGCAGAGCGCAAAGCCGCATAGGCTCAAGTCAGGAACAGTGAGCGAAAAGTTCTTAGGGGCCCGACCCGCTAAAGCGCCACTGTTTTGGTTTTGTCAGCAATAAAGTCGATCAGTGCGGCAAGCGTGGGTTCGGGCAATTTGCCAAATTTGAAGCCGGTTTTAAAACCTGAGTGACGCGAGCTGAAGGTGCTGTGTTGAGCTTGGGTTTGAGCTACCACGGTAAAGAGTTTGCCGCTGGGCATGATCAAGCGAAACATGACATGACACAGCGCACCAATCGGTAAGCTGCGTTCAGTGATCAATCCCGCGCCGCCCAGGCTCAAGTCAATCAGACGAGCGTCCTCAGGCTGCCGTCCAGTCAAGGCGATCTTGGCGCGCGCGCTGACCGTGATGCGTTGGTGTTTGCGAGTGCCACCCGATTCGTCCTCATCGAGCCGGTTCAAAACCAAGGCCTTCGGTGCCTCAGTTTTTGTAGCAGATTTGTTTTCTTCTGCGTTGCCAGCTAGTGGCTGCACCTCACTGGAGTCATGGGCTTTAAGAATGGCTTCTTTGGCTTCTTTAAGGCTCTTAAGTATTTCTTCGGGAGAGGTGCCCAGTCTTCTAGTTGGGATTCTAGGCAGGTTCTCGGAAGGGGGCTGTGAAACCACCGCTGCTTCGGCGAGATCGTTGGCCTGCGGCGGCGTATCTGTCGATAAGGTGTTCATGGTTTCAGAAAGCGAGTTCGGTTGAATTCAAATCTGAGTGAATGTAGATAGGCCTTATGACGCCGATGGGTAGGATTTGTTTCAACAAAAACAGACGCTGATTCTCAGCTCCAGATCTGTCACACAGCTCTTTTACTATCCGGTGACAAACAAGTTACTTGGAGTTTTGGAGCTATGAATTTCAACAATCTGCGCGTGTCTACCAAGCTTTGGTCTGGTGTCGTGGGCATCATCATCACGGTGGCGGTAGTTGTGGGCGTGCTGTTCAACCAGTTGGCCATGCTTCAAACGGAGTCTGAGGTCAGACTTGCTGGCTTGGTCAACCAAATTCGCACAGTCAGCACTTGGGCAGGACTTATCGAAGCCAATGCGGGTCGAACTGTTGCACTTGTGCTGAGTTCAGACTCATCCACTGAAATTCGATTGTCTTCAGACATCAAAGAAGCCACGGCCAAGATTTCGGTGTTGCAAAAGCAGTTTGAGGAGTCAGACCTTGACGCTAAAGAAAAAGCCCAAATTGCCAAAATTGCCGACAGGCGCAAAGCCACTTTAGAAACGCGTGAACAGGCTTTCAAAATGAAAGCTGATGCTCGCATGGCCGATACATCCAAATTCTTGAACGACAACTACCTACCTGTGGAGCGGGATTACGTAGCCTCTTTGCGCGAGCTTGTTGAAATTCAAGACAAATACAAGCAAGAGCTGGAGGCGGAGTTGCAAGGTCGGCGCAACCAGTTGATGTGGATTTGCGCCATTGCGTTGGGACTTTTGTTTGCAGCCATTCTGGCGGGTTCAGGCTGGCTGATTCGCTCCATACGTTCTCCTCTTGAAGAGGCCAACACATTGGCTTCCCGCATTGCGCAGGGCGATTTGTCGGTCCGAATTGACCAAACCCGCCAAGACGAGTTTGGTGAACTCATGCGGTCTTTGGCCCGCATGAACGAGTCTTTGTCGCGCATGGTGCAAAAAGTCCGTCAAACCACCAACAGCATTGCAACCGCAAGTGCCGAAATTGCCACGGGTAACCACGACTTATCCGTACGTACCGAGCAAACCTCTAGCAACTTGCAAGCTACCGCCTCTGCCATGGAGCAGCTGACCGGCAACGTGCAGCACAGCGCAGACAACGCACGTCAGGCCTCGCAATTGGCCACCAGCGCCTCGGGTGTCGCGCAAAAAGGCGGCTCGGTGGTGGAGCAGGTGGTGCACACTATGAACGAAATCAACGGCAGTAGCAAAAAAATTGCCGACATCATTGGCGTTATTGACGGCATTGCTTTCCAAACCAACATCTTGGCTTTGAACGCGGCGGTAGAAGCTGCTCGCGCTGGCGAGCAAGGCCGAGGTTTTGCGGTGGTGGCGGGTGAAGTGCGTTCCTTGGCGCAGCGCAGTGCCGAGGCAGCCAAAGAAATCAAGTCGCTCATTGAAAATTCTGTAGAGAAGGTGGAGTTTGGTTCCCAGCTCGTCACGGACGCGGGTAACACCATGAACGAAATTGTGAATTCCGTGCGCCGCGTGGCCGATGTGATTGGCGAAATTACCGCCGCGGCCAATGAACAAAGCGCGGGCATCGCACAAATCAACAACTCTGTGGCCAATTTGGACCAAATGACCCAGCAAAACGCCGCGTTGGTAGAAGAAAGCGCTGCTGCTGCACAAAGCTTGCGCGAGCAAGCTGATCAACTGGCCGAAGCGGTGTCAGTGTTTCGGGTGGAAGATGCAGTGAGCAATGTGCGTACGGGTTCACGCCCTATTAAAGACATCACGCCTCGCGCTGCACCAGCGCACACCAGCCATACCACCAAGCTGCAAGCGGCAACGCCCAAAACATCGGGCGCCTTGCCAAACGCTTCAGCTAGCAAAACAGCAGCAGGTTCAGCACCAAGCGCATTTGCCGCTATAAGTAACAGCCGTACCAATAAGCCTGCCCCAGCAGCTGCGGCAGCTTCATCTTCTGCAGATGGTGATTGGGAGTCATTCTAGGCTGGCGCCAACTCGGCAATCAGTTCAATCTCAACGCAAGCGCCCAGAGGTATCTGGGCCACGCCAAAGGCGCTCCGCGCATGCGCGCCGCGCTCTCCAAACACTTGAACCATGAGCTCGCTGGCACCGTTGGTGACCATATGGTGCTCGGTGAACTGGGGTGAAGAGTTCACCAAAGACATGAGCTTCACCACGCGTTGTACTCTGTGCAAGTCGCCCACTGCGGCATGCAAAGTGCCCAGAAGATCTATGGCTACAGCCCGGGCTGCGGCTTGACCCTCTTCAGTTGTCATGTTGACGCCCAATTGCCCCACCCAAGGCGAACCGTTGCGTTTGGCAATATGTCCACTTAAAAATACCAACGAACCCGTTTGAACAAAAGGCAGATAAGCAGCAGCTGGCGTTGCTATGGGGGGCAAGGTAATGCCGAGCTGCTGGAGTTGGTCGTAAATATTCATGGGTAACCTTTCTGTGTCTTCAAACAAGCTCAACCTCAAGCATAAACAAACTGATTGAGTCTGAATATTCAAAACTTATGAATTCTTGGTTGAGCTGCGTGTTGTTGAGTTTTGTGGTGGGTACAGCCGTTCAGCTGCAAACGCCAGATTTGCTTGTTTTTTCCGTTTATGGCGCCGTGTTGGGTTTTGCTTTGTTGGGCGTTGTGGTTTTGGGGCTTCTTAGTTTGCGAAATGCGCCCAAGCCAAGGCTGATAGGCCTTGGGCTGGTGTTTTTGATTGCCGCGCTGGGCTGGAGCCTCACAGGTGTGCGTGCTCACCTGAAGTTAGAACAACACATTCAGCCTGACCTGGAAGGTCAAAACCTGCGTGTGACCGGTGTGGTGGCGGCTATGCCGCAGTTCCACGATGCCGGAGTGCGGTTTGTTTTTGAGGTGGAGCAAGCGGATTTTCAGGGGCGGCCCGTGGCGGTACCCCCAAAAATTTTGTTGGGTTGGTATGGTGGCTCGTGGACCGGACCGGAAGTTCTGTCGGACCTTCAGCCCACGCCAATGGCCATACAGGCGGGTGAGCGTTGGCAATTTACGGTTCGTCTTAAAGCGCCGCACGGCAACTTCAATCCTCATGGGTTTGACTACGAGCTTTGGCTTTGGGAGCAGGGCATACAGGCTACGGGTTACGTCAGATCTGGTGCACGCGATCCCGCACCCCGACGCATGGAGGCCACATGGCTGCATCCTGTGGAGTGGGCGCGCCAGCAGGTGCGTGATGCGATATTTAAGCGCGGACAACAAGAGCGCGGCCAACAAGACAGCTGGGGTGTGGTGGCCGCACTGGTGGTGGGCGACCAGCGGGCTATAGACCGTGCGCAGTGGGAGGTGTTTCGCATCACCGGGGTGGCGCATTTGATGAGCATTTCGGGCCTGCACATCACCATGCTGGCTTGGTTGACAGCAGCTCTGGTTGGGGTGTGTTGGCGTACAAGCAGCCGTTTGTGTTTGTGGATTCCTGCGCCAGTGGCGGCGGCTTGGGTGGGCCTTGCGGTGGCAACGGCATATGCCTTGTTCAGCGGCTGGGGCTTGCCAGCACAACGCACCATTTGCATGCTAGCCACCTGGACGATGCTGCAATGCCTAGGCCGCCGCTGGCCCTGGACGGTGCAATGGATGTTGGCTTGCGCCGTGGTGGTGGCTTGGGATCCTTGGGCCCTGATGCAGGCTGGGTTTTGGCTGAGCTTTGTGGCTGTGGGCGTGTTGTTTGCCGCTGGACCCAACCAAACCGAGCAAACGCCAGGCCCCTTACGCTACCTTAAAAACTTATGGAAGGAGCAATGGGTGGTGACCTTGGCGCTCACCCCGCTGACCTTGTTGCTGTTTGGGCAGGTCTCTTGGGTGGGGCTGTTGGCCAATTTGGTGGCCATTCCTTGGGTAACTTTGCTGGTCACGCCCTTGTCGCTCTTGGGCATGGTGGTTCCCTTGAGCTGGGATGTGGCCGCTTGGGCCTTGCAAGGGCTTTTATTCCTGTTGCACCACATGGCCCAGTGGTCTTGGGCGGTCAGTTTTTTGCCGCAAGCGCCATGGTGGGCGGGCGCTTTGGGCCTTGGTGGCGGGGCATTGCTGGTTTTAAATCTGCCTTGGTGCATGCGTCTGGCTGGTGTTCCACTGCTCATGCCCTTGCTGTTTTGGCATGTGCCTTCGCCTGCGCCAGGCCAGTTTGAAGTGTTGGCAGCAGATGTGGGACAGGGCACGTCGGTGCTGGTCAGAACCTCGCAACATGCCCTGCTGTATGACGCAGGGCCTCGCTACTCTAAAGACAGCGATGCAGGTCACCGCATATTGGTGCCTTTGCTGCGGGCCTTGGATGTTAAGTTGAACCGCTTGGTGCTGAGTCACCGCGATGCCGACCACGTAGGCGGGGCGCTGGCCGTTTTAAAGGCGCATCCACAAGCCGACTTGGTCAGCTCATTAGAAGAAGGGCATGAGTTAACCCGTGTTGTGCAGTCGCGTTCTTCAGGCGCTAACACCACGGAGCGTTGTGAGGCCGGTCAGCAATGGACATGGGATAGGGTGGATTTTGAGTTCTTGCATCCTCAGGCGGAGGACTATGGCAGGTCACGCAAGCCCAATGCGGTGTCTTGTGTGCTGCGTATCAGCGCAGCGCCAGTAAACGGCCAAGCCCGCACAGTTTTGCTCACGGGAGATATTGAGCGTACCGAAGAAAAAAGCTTGCTTAAATCGGACTTGCCCTTGCAAAGCCACTTGTTGCTGGTGCCTCACCATGGCAGCAAAACATCCAGCAGCCGGGCTTTTTTAGAAGCAGTGCAACCAGAGCAGGCTTTGGTTCAAGCTGGCTACCGCAACCGCTACGGTCACCCTGCACCACAGGTGATGCAGCGTTACCAAGACCTGGGTATAGAAGTTTTGGATTCCACCCGCTGCGGTGCCTACACCTGGCGGTCTGACGCTGCAGCCACTTGCGCCAGAGACACCCAGCGCAGGTACTGGCACCATCAACTGCCGCCTTTGACATCATTACCGCCAATGCCGCCGTGACATAGGCTGTCATAGCGTTAGGCTCGTTTATGATGCCTCGGGCTAACCCAAGCTCACCATTTAGAAAGCGTTTTTGTGATGAGGTTTTTTGTAATTCTTCTGCTGGCTGGCTTTTTAAATGGGTCATTTGCAAATGGGGTGGCAAACGAGGTGGGCGATGCAGTGATCGTCATAGAGCCTAAGGCGCAGCCTATTTATGTTGCAGCGGATGGGTACAGAAAGGTATGGAGGTGTGAAGGGTTGGTCAACGAACTCTTGCTCAGCGCCTTGTTTAAAGATACTGTGGGTTTTTCAAAATCTTGGGGCTTACAAAGCCCTCAAAAAAGTATTTGTCTTTACAGCCAAACGTATACCCAGACTGTGCCTGTTCAACGACTGGATGTGATCAGCTTTTCTGTGCACTCTGTATCTTCCGACCTATGCGAAATACAGGGTGGTTGTACAGATCGCTTAGGCGTCAGAATCATGAACATGAGAGGTGAGTTTTACCGCTCCTATGTGGGAGCTAAGACCGTTAATGGCGCGCTTCAATTGTTTAACGCCTGCTCTACATTGAATGGCAAGTTACTCTCCGAATCCAAAGCTTGTCTAGACCATGAAATTTAAAACACTTCATAACCATCAAACACCATGACTTCCACCATTATTGATTCCAAAATTTTTGGCGATATGTTCAGCGACGCCACCATGCGACACGTGTGGTCTGACGAAAACCGCACTGCCAAATACTTAGACATTGAACGTGCATTGGCCAAGGTGCAAGGCGAGTTAGGTCTGATTCCCAAAGAAGCCGCTGACGAAATTGTGAAAAATTGCGAGTTGAGCCAAATCGATTGGGTCAAACTCAAAGCCAAAACCGAGCAAATTGGCTACCCCATCATTGCCGTGGTAAACCAAATCAACGCCAATTGCCGGGACAAATTGGGCGAATATTGCCACTGGGGTGCCACCACCCAAGACATCACCGATACCGCTGCGGTGCTTCAAATCAAAGAAGCTCTAGCTTTGGTGGAAGCAGACCTTAAAGACATTTCAGCTTCTTTGGCGCATCTTGCCAAAACCTACCGAGACACCCCCATCATTGGCCGCAGCAATTTGCAGCAAGCCACGCCCATTACCTTTGGTTACAAAATGGCAAGCATTTTGGCGGGCATTGAGCGCCACCGCGAGCGTTTGCAGCAGCTCAAACCCCGTGTGTTGGTGGGGGAGTTTGGCGGGGCCTCGGGCACTTTGTCTTCCTTAGAAAAAGGCGCCATGGAAACCCAGGCGGGCTTGATGAAAGAGTTGGGCTTGGGCCAGCCTTTGATTTCTTGGCACACCGTGCGGGACAACTTTGCCGAGGTGGGCGCGTTTTTAGGCATTGTGGGCGGCTCATTGGGCAAGATAGCCATGGATGTGAAGCTGATGATGCAAACCGAAGTGGCTGAGGTGTTTGAGCCCTATGCGGTGGGCCGAGGCTCGTCTTCCACCATGCCGCAAAAGCGAAATCCGATTTCTTGCTTGTATATCCATGCCAACATTTCAGTGGTGCGTCAGTTGGCCGCCTCGCTCATGGACGCCATGGTGGCCGACCACGAGCGATCCACAGGCCCTTGGGAAATTGAATGGGTGACTATGCCTGAAATTTTCTGCTTGATGTCGGGTGCGCTCAAACAAACCAAGTTTGTGTTGGCAGGTTTGGAGGTGGATGCAGATCAAATGCGCCGCAACATGGACATTACCCACGGTTTGGTGATGTCTGAGGCGGTGATGATGGGTATGGGTCCGTACATTGGCCGTGAGTACGCGCACGACTTGGTGTACGACATTTGCCGCCAAGCCATTCAACAAAAACGACCTCTGATTGAGTTGTTGGCCGAGCACCCAGAAATCAACAAACACGTCACGCGTGCGCAGCTTGAAGAGTTTTGTAACCCCATGAATCACTTGGGTCAGGCTGGGGTGATGGTCGACAGAGTGTTGCAATCTATTAAAAACTAAAGCCATGAAACGAATTTTTTTCAACGAAGTCGTCACCCGCGATGGCTTTCAAATTGAGCTTAACTTCATACCCACTGATGAAAAAATTGCCCTCATTGATGGGCTGAGCGAATGTGGTTATGCCAAGATTGAGGTGACCTCATTCACATCACCTAAAGCCATCCCAATGCTGCGGGATGCTGAGGAGGTGATGGGACGTATCACACGTGTGCCTGGCGTGGAGTACACGGTGCTGGTGCCCAACTTGCGTGGCGCCGAGCGGGCCATGGAGTCGCGCGCAGATGAGTTTAATTTGGTGATGTCGGTTTCAGAAACCCACAACTTGGCCAACCTGCGCATGACCCGCGAGCAAAGCTGGGCTTCACTATCTGATGTGGTGCGCTATGTGGATGGGCGCACGCCTATTAATGTGTCGCTGTCCACTTCATTTGGATGCCCCATGGAAGGCGATGTACCGCAATCAGAGGTATTGCGCTGGGCCCAACGCTTTGCTGGTTTGGGAGTGCGTGGCCTTAGCATTTGCGACACCACCGGCATGGCGCACCCTAAGCAAGTGGCGCAACTGATGGAAACCTTGCAACAGCACGTGCCCCATATCGAATTTACCCTGCACTTTCACAACACCCGTGGCATGGGCTTGGCCAATGTGCTGGCCTCGGTGCAGGTGGGCATGACGCGCTTTGACGGGTCTTTGGGAGGCCTTGGCGGCTGCCCCTATGCTCCAGGTGCGAGCGGCAATATGTGCAGCGAAGACGCCATCCATATGCTAGACACTATGGGGTATGAAACCGGTATCAACCTTGACAAGTTGCTTCAACTTGCCCGTCACTTGCCCCAAGTGGTGGGCCACGATGTTCCCGGTCAAGTGGCCAAGGCGGGACGCATTACCGACTTGCACCCCGCGCCAAGTTGCCCTGCAGCGTAATCAAGTATCAGCATGAGCGAGCCCCTAAAACCTGTTTTTTCCAGCTTGACCCTAGACATGGCGTCGCGCATGTTGGATGAAGCCCTCAGATTTCGTGTCCAAGAAGAACTGATGCCCTTGGCCGTTGTGGTGTTGGATGCGGGAGGTCATTTGGTCGCCTTTAAGCGTGAAGACGGTTGTGGCGTGATGCGTTTTGATGTGGCGTTTGGAAAGGCTTGGGCAGCTCTGGGTATGGGCATGTCAACCCGTTTGATAAGAGACCGTATGGCCAATAGGCCCGCGTTTCAAAGTGCGCTTGCCAGTGTGTCTGATGGACGCTTTATTCCTGTTCCTGGAGGCGTGTTGATTTTGAATTCAGACGGTATGGCTATTGGTGCCATGGGTATCAGCGGAGACGCTTCAGACCGAGATGAGTTTTGTGCCATAAATGCGATTCAGACTGTAGGCTTGAGATCTGAGCCCAAAGATCCGCAACCCGAATGGAGAACAGCCGGTATTTGAATCATTAAAATGCTGATTCAAAATCACAGATCACAGATCACAGATCACAGATCACAGACATTAGTAACTACATAAACACCAACGAGGAGACTATGAAGAACTCGCATCCATCCCACTTTGGCAACAGCCCTAAATGGCTGACCAAGTTTTTTGTGTTTGCAACTTTGCTTTTGGCGGGCTTGGCCTCCAGCGCTTGGGGTCAGGCGACCTTTCCTTCAAAGCCCATCCGTCTGATTGTTCCTTTTCCGGCTGGTGGGCCTACTGATTTGTTTGCGCGTCAATACGCCAACGGACTGTCTAAGGTTTTGAACCAATCGGTCTTGGTGGATAACCGTGCAGGAGCCAGCGGCGTCATTGGTACTCTTGAAGTCAAGCGAAGCGCGCCAGACGGTCACACCTTGTTGTTCACCACCGCTTCTAACTTGGTGTTGTACAACCTGATGGCAGACAAGCCGCAGTACGATTTTTTAAAAGATTTCTCCACTATCGCAGCTGTAGGCGGCTCAGCGGTGGTCATCATGGCCAATAAGTCTGCTCCGCAAACGCTGAAAGCTTTAATCGACGAAGCCAAATCGGCTCCCAATAAATTCAGATATGGCTCGCCAGGGCAGGGTACTTACCTGCACTTGAGCATGGAGCGTTTTTTGTACGAGTCTGGCGTGAAAATTGAACACATTCCTTACAAGGGCAGTGGCCAAGCCAAACCAGCATTGTTGGGCGGTCAAACGGAAACTATGGTGGACGCGCTGGGTTCAGCTTTGCCCTTGCATCAAGGGGGGCAGGCGCGCATTTTGGCGATAGCTTCGGCCAAACGATCGCCATTAGCCCCAGACGTTCCCACGGTTAATGAAGCCTTAGGCATTAAAGGTTTTGACGCGGTGCTATGGAATGGAGTGGCGGCTCCCGCAGGGACGCCAAAAGCCATTGTGGACTTGCTTTCGGATGCAACCAACAAAGTCTTAAAAGATCCTGTATTGGTAGATCAGATGCAAAAACTCGCCATGGAACCCACCGAATCTACCCCCGCTTCAGCCATAGAACTGATTAAGTACGAGACCGGCAAATGGCGTCCAGTTATTGAAGCCGTTGGCCTAAAGTTTGAGTAGCGGGGATGACCAAGGGGCGCCTCGCTTTCACGTCGGTCAAAGCGGGCGATTACGGCAATGTGCCCCATGTTTTCACAAGGCTATAGGTGTTCACACAGGTGCGCGTACGACGCACCCTGTACCTTTGATGCGGTCAATCCAGCTTGATTTGAGCAGACTTGATCATTTTGGACCACATCACCAAATCTGAACTGATTTGGTTGGCAAAGTCTTCCGGGCTGTTGCCAATGGGGTCCATGGCGTCTTCTCTGATACGGTCAACAAATTCTTGCTTTTTCATGATCATGGCAACATCGTTATGAATTTTCTTCACGAGTTCTTTAGACATGCCTTGCGGGCCCATGAGGCCATACCAAGCTTCAATTCGAAAGCCCGGAAGGGTTTCGGCAATGGCGGGCACTTGGGGTAAAGCTTTAGAGCGCGTAGCGCTGGTAACCCCCAATGCTTTCAGCCTGCCGCCTTTGGTGAGTTGAATGGAGGCGGTGATGCCGCCAAAAATCAAGGGTACATGGCCAGCCATTACGTCGTTAACTCCTTGCCCAAAACCTTTGTAGGGAATATGGGTGATGTTCACATCGGCCATGGACTTCACGGTTTCCATAGACAAGTGCTGCTGTCCACCTGCGCCTGAAGACGCGTAAGTGATCTTGCCGGGTTGTTGCTTAGCCAATGCAATCAGTTCTTTAACGTTGTTGGCGGGAAAGCTGGGGTTGGCCAGCATGACAAAAGGTCCCGCTGCCACATTGATGATGGGGGTGAGGTCTTTAACGGGGTTGTAAGGTGCAGTCAACAGGTTAGGTGCAATGGTGATGGAGGCGTCGGCAGCAAACAGAAGGGTGTAGCCATCAGGCGTGGCCTTGGCCACAAAGTCGGTACCAATGGTGCCGCTGGCCCCGGTTTTGTTTTCCACAATGACCGATTGCTTCCAAAGTGTTGAAAGCTCTTGAGCCACGATACGGCCATAAATGTCCGGTGTGCCCCCAGGCGGGAAAGTCACAATAATTTTGACGGGCTTGTTTGGAAAGCTTTGGGCCAATACGGTTGAGGTCATGGATAAAACTAAAGTTACCAAGGCCAACCCTGAAAGAAGTAGGTTCAAAGAGTTATTTGTTTTTAGATTGAATATTTTCATATCAGCTCCATGGATGATCGGTTTCTGGTTTTACTTAATTGACTATTTGAATACCGCGGTAAAAGTGAGACATAAAAATGTTGGGTCTGAGTTTGAAGTAAATGTGGAATCATTATTCTGAAAAGTTTAAATCTTGAAATCAATTGCCTTGATGATTTGGTTCCAGCGCACCACTTCTTGCTGAAAAAATTTGTCAGGGTCGGCCGCACTGAACAGTTCAGCGCCAGACTTTTCGACATCTTGCATAAATGTTGCATCAGAGCTGACTTTTTGGCTGACCGTCTTTAAGTAATCCATTGAAGACTTTGGTGTGCCAGTCGGGGCAAACACCGCATTGAACACCTGCACCCGCATTTCAGGCAGGCCAGACTCCATAGTGGTGGGAATATCGGGTGCTGCTTTCAGTCGGGTGTCGTGGTTCACGCTCAAGATGCGGGCCGTGCCAGCGCGGTGCTGGGCCAAGACTCCTGAAGACATGATGGTTGTGATGATGGGGATATGACCAGAAATCAGGTCTTGCATGGCCGGTCCACCGCCCTTGTAAGGAATGTGCTCAATTTTCACGCCCGCTTGGTACTTGAACAGCTCTCCCGTCAGGTTGGTGATGGTGCCTGGGCCCGCTGACCCATAGGAATACTTACTAGGATTCGCTTTAAGCAGCGCAACTAATTCCTTTACGTTGTTGGCAGGTACTGAAGGGTTGATGATCAGGCATGTGGGGTTGATGCTCACCATGCCCACTAAAGCAAAGTCTTTAATGGGGTCATACGTTGAAGTACTAGAGGCAGCAGGGTTGATGATTTGTGTGGTGGATGTGCCTAGCAGCAGGGTGTAACCATCCGGTTTGGATCTGGCAACTTCGGTGGCGCCAATAACACCACCGCCACCGGCTTTGTTGTCCACCACCACGTTAATGCCCGTCAGTTGGCTGACATGTTTGACCCAAGTGCGCCCCATGATGTCGCCGTCCCCCCCCGGCGCAAAGGGCACCACCAAGCGAATGGGGCGGTCTGGAAACTTGGCTTGAGCTTTAACGCCAAAACCAGATGTGGCCAAGGCTGCGCCCAGTGCGAAGCCTTGCGTCAAAAAACTGCGCTTGTTCATTTGAGTTCTCCTTTATTAGGGGGCTTAATAGAGTGCCAGTGGAATAAAAAACTCGCTTGCTCGCTTAGCCGGTAGCCCCAAACGCACGGCCAGTTCTTGTAGGTCAGACACCATTTCAGGGGTAATGCCCTCTGTGTGGGTGTAGATCTCCATCCATGTTTCGAGCCCGTCTGCAGAGGATTCTGGCCTTTGCATCACTTGAAACCGCAAGTGCGGCCATCGTGATTGGATTTCTTGGGTCAATAGGCTGATTTTGGGCAAGTACTGGGCATGTTCCTGATGTGGAACTTTGTAGTACACAAACAAAGCTGATGGAGACGCGGTAGAGCTCATGCAGCCCCCATGCCAGCCCAGCGCTGTACAAGTTGGGTGTCAATATCAAACAAGTCCAAACACCGTCCCACGGTATGGTTGATCATGTCATCTAGGGTCTGGGGGCGTGCATACAAAGCAGGCACCGGCGGCATGATGATGGCGCCGTTTTCACTGGCTTGAAGCATGCTGCGCAAATGACCGTTGTGTAGGGGAGTTTCACGTAACAACAAAACCAGTTTGCGACGTTCTTTTAACACCACATCTGCAGCGCGAGTCAGTAAGCTGGTGGTGTTGCCATAGGCAATTTCAGACAAAGACCGAATGGAGCAAGGGGCCACCACCATGCCCATGGTTCTGTATGAGCCAGAGGAAATGGTGGCACCGATGTTCTTGGCTTGATGGACCTCGCTGGCCAAGGCCTCAACTTCTTTCACGCTCATATCGAGTTCGGTGGTCAAAGTCATGCGTGCAGATTCGCTCATCACCAAATGCGT
>CAMAWQ010000010.1 GCA_945862005.1 Hylemonella gracilis
TTGAGGTGCGTTGAGACATGGTGGAGCTCCTATTTGGGTGAATTTGGGTTCAAGATAGCAGGGAAACCTGCAAACCTGTATCCGCATTCACCCTAGGCAAGCTCACCTTTCGTAGGTGAGCTTAAGTCACCGGCGTGAGCTTGGCCACCGAAAGGGCCAGCCACTTGACGCCATGCCGAGGAAAGTTGATTTGCGCACGCGCATCGTCGCCAGAACCCTCTAGTGTGAGCACCACACCCTCGCCAAATTTGTTGTGAAACACCCGCATGCCCAAACGCAGGTTGACCGAAGCACCAGACGGGCTTGAGGCTTGCAAACCCAAAGAAGACGCCACAGATGCCGACACCGAGGAAGTGCCCGAAGCTGTGCTGTTAAAGCCGCGGTTAAAGGACCCAAAGCCTGCTCCGGCTCCATACCCCTGACTGAACCCCGCCTGCTTGGGCGTGATCCACTTTAAGGTGTCTTCGGGCAGCTCGTCAAAAAACCGGCTGCGCAGGTTGTAGCGGGTTTGCCCATGGAGCATTCGGGTTTGCGAGTGGCTTAGATAGAGGCGCTTGCGGGCACGGGTGATGGCCACGTAAATCAGGCGGCGCTCTTCTTCTAGGCCGTCAAAGTCGTTCATGGAGTTTTCGTGAGGAAACAGGCCTTCTTCCAAGCCGGTAATGAACACTACATCAAACTCCAGCCCCTTGCTGGCGTGCACCGTCATGAGCTGAATGGCGTCTTGCCCTTCTTGAGCTTGGTTGTCGCCCGCTTCCAAAGCGGCGTGGGTTAAAAATGCCGCCAAGGGCGACATGACTTCGCCACTGTCGTCGTCCAGGCCGACGTTTACGTCAGCTTCCAGCGCCTCGGCGTCTCGGCCAAAACCTTCCAGCGACACAAAACTTTCAGCAGCGTTGACCAGTTCTTCCAAGTTTTCTATGCGGTCGGCGCCCTCGCGGTCGGCACGGTAGTGCTCCACCAAGCCGCTGTGCTCGAGCACCAGTTCAATAATTTCCCGAAGGGTCAAGCGGTGCGTTTGTTCGCGCAGCACGTCCAGCTTGGCGACAAAAGCGCTCAGGTTGGCTCCTGCCTTACCGCCCATACGCGACACAGCTTCTACCAAGGCGCAGCCCGTGCCGGCCGCATCTTGCAACTGCTCAAGGGTGCGCGCCCCAATGCCCCGTGGCGGAAAGTTCACCACCCGCAAAAAGCTGGTGTCGTCTTTGGGGTTTTCGAGCAGGCGCAGGTAAGCCAAGGCGTGCTTGATTTCGGCCCGTTCAAAAAAGCGCAAACCGCCGTACACACGGTAGGGCAAACCGGCATTGAACAGCGCGGTTTCAATCACCCGGCTTTGGGCGTTGGATCGGTACAAAACAGCAACTTCTTGCTTGCGAAACTCGGAACCCGGATCCGAGCCACCCCGCGTGAGTTGGCGCATTTCGTCCACCATCCATTGGGCCTCGGCAAAGTCGCTGACGGACTCCACCACCCGCACCGGCTCTCCCGGGCCTTGCGTGGTGCGCAAGTTTTTGCCCAAACGGTGGCGGTTGTGGCCAATCAGGTGGTTGGCCGTGTCCAGAATATTGCTGAAGCTGCGGTAATTTTGTTCCAGCTTGATTTGGTGTTGCACCCCAAATTCGCGCACAAAGTCGGTCATGTTGCCCACACGGGCACCCCTAAAGGCGTAAATGCTTTGGTCGTCGTCGCCCACCGCAAACACCGCACCGCCGCCTGTCTGGTTGGCTGCATCGCCGGGGTTGCCCGCCAACAGCTTGATCCAGGCGTACTGCAGCTTGTTGGTGTCTTGAAACTCGTCTATCAACAAATGCCTGAAGCGCTTTTGGTAGTGGCTGCGCACGCTCTCGTGGTCGCGCAGCAGCTCATAAGAGCGCAGCAGCAGCTCGCCAAAGTCCACCACGCCTTCGCGCTGGCACTGGTCTTCGTAAAGTTGGTAAACCTCTATTTTTTTACGGGTGTCCGGGTCTTGGGCGGGCACAGCATCGGGGCGCAAGCCGTCTTCTTTGCAGCCAGAAATAAACCACTGCAGCTGCTTGGGTGGAAAGCGCTCCTCATCCACTCCAAACTGCTTGCACAGCCGTTTGATGGCAGACAACTGGTCTTGGGTATCTAAAATTTGGAAGGTTTGCGGCAAATTGACCGAACGGTGGTGCGCACGCAGCATGCGGTTGCACAGGCCATGGAAGGTGCCCATCCACATACCTCGCACATTGACTGGCAGCATGCTGGTCAGGCGCGTCATCATTTCGCGGGCGGCCTTATTGGTAAACGTGACGGCCAACACACCGCCTGGCGACACCTGCCCCGTTTGCAGCAACCAAGCAATGCGGGTGGTCAGCACACGGGTCTTGCCAGAACCCGCCCCCGCCAAAATCAAGGCGTGCTCAGGCGGCAAAGCCACCGCGGCACCCTGCTCCTCATTGAGCGCTCGCAGCAGTTCTGTCACTTACGCCTTCATCACCATTTGGCTGGCCAACTGGTGCAACCGCTTCCAAGGCGCGGTCAGGTCTTCCAGCAGGCTGAAGTGGTTATGGCCTTCTATGGCCTCGCACACAGGCACGGCTTTTTTGCCCCACGCGTCGCGAATCAGCGTGTTCTGGCGCACAAATTCTGGGCTTTCATCAGCGCCCACCAAGGTGTAGAGCACCCCGTGCTTAGGCTTAGGCAAATGGCTGGGGCTGGCTTTGCTTACGTCTTCAGGCGTTAGACGCAAATCGGCCTTTAAGAAGGGCGTGTGCATCAGGGGTTCTAGGTCGTATAGGCCCGAAATGGACATTGCGGCCTTGACCAAATCTTTAGGCAAGCGCTTGTCCACTTGTTGCCAGTGGCACAACAGCAGCATGGCGGCCATTTGCCCCCCTGCCGAATGACCAATCACGGTGATGCGGTTTTTGTCGCCGCCGTAGCGGTGGGCATTGCGATAGGCCCAAGCCACCACATGCACCATTTGCATAGTGATGTCCGGAATGGTGACTTTGGGGCACAAATCGTAGTTGGGCACCATCACGCATGCGCCTTGGTTGGTAAAGGCAGGCGCAATAAAAGCGTGGTCGGCCTTGTCTAAAGACCGCCAGTAGCCCCCATGAATAAACACCACCACCGGACCACCTTTTTTGGACTTGGGCGCAGGTGCCAAATGTGAAGGTGGAAACACATCCATTTTTTCCAGCGGGCTATTGCCATAGGGCACATCCATTTCGCAGCTGTGAGCCTCGCGCGTGTCGTCTGAAGCATCGGCCCAACGCGCAAAGTACTGGGCGTGGTCTGGCACCAGCGCACGGTTGTTGTACATACGCTCCAGCCATGCGGGGTCGAAGTTGGTTTTAGGGGTGGTCATGCGGTGAAGTCTCCGAAACAATGCATATGATGCCCGCCATCTTGTCACAACTTCTGGTCGCCCCATGAGCACTTCCACACCTGCAAACCGCCCCACCATCGCCCTGCTCGGCATTGGCATGATGGGATACCCAATAGGTCGCAGGCTGTGTGAGGCGGGTTACACCGTTAAAGCCTGGAACCGCACGCGCGACAAGGCGGACCGACTCGCCCCGTTTGGCGCGCAGGTGTTTGACCATGCGGCCGATGCGGTCCGCGGCGCAGATGTGCTGATCACCATGCTGGAAAACGGCGACATCGTGGAGCAAGTGCTTTTTGGCGCTGCAGGTGCCCCTGGTGTGGCGGCCGCACTCAAGCCTGGGGCGGTGGTGGTAGATATGTCGTCCATCAAGCCCGCCCAAGCCAGAGGGCATGCCCAAAAACTGGCGCAGCTGGGTGTGTTGTATTTGGATGCGCCGGTCTCTGGCGGCACAGTCGGTGCCGAACAAGGCACGCTGGCGGTGATGGCTGGAGGCGAAGCCAGCACTTTTGAACAGGTGAAATCTATTTTTGCGCCCCTAGGGCGCGCCACCCATGTGGGCCCCAGCGGATCTGGGCAGCTGGCCAAGCTGGCCAATCAAATGATTGTGGGCATCACCATTGGCGCGGTAGCCGAAGCGCTGCTGCTTTGCGAAAAAGGCGGAGCCAACATGGCCCAGGTCAAAGAAGCCATTACCGGCGGGTTTGCTGACAGCCGCATTTTGCAAGTGCATGGCCAGCGCATGGTGGACCGAGACTTTGCCCCCCGCGCCCGCATGACGGTGCAGCTTAAAGACCTGCGCAATGCTTTAGATACGGCAGAAGGTTTGGGTTTTGGTGCCCCCATTACAGGAATTTTGGAGCAGCTGTATGCGCAAGGCATTGCTCACGGCCATCAAGACCTGGACCATGCCGGCCTGTTTGTGGAGCTGGCTGAGCGCAACGGCATGCGTTGATTCAAGCCTGCTTTTTGTGCAAGGCATGTGCCTGCAGCTGCTCCAGCGTCACATAGTCCAATGCGGCAATATTTGTGCATTCCAGAACTACGGGTGGGGCCACGCCGGCATCCAAGGCTTCTTTCCAGCGCAGCGCACACAGGCACCAGCGGTCGCCGGCTTGCAGACCCGCAAAACGGTACTCGGGACGGGGGGTCATGAGGTCGTTGCCGCGTTGTAGCGAAAACACCAAAAACTCTGGCGTGACGCGGGCGCACACCACATGGGTTCCGGGGTCTTCCTCATGGTGATGGCAGCACCCGTCGCGAAAGAATCCGGTCAGGGGATCGTAGGAGCAGGGCACCAGCTCGCCCCCGAGCACATTTAAAGATCTCATGCCCTGAACTGTAGCGGGATTGGGGTTGGCTTTGAGTTTGAGGCTTCCACGTACATTACGTGGCCTGCATAGTTTCTTATCTAATTTTGGCCACCCTTGGCTATCCTTGAAGTCAAACCGTTGAATTTCGCACAGCTTTTGTTTCCAGATTTCTCGCTCATCTTGTGCGGCTTTTTGGTGTGCCGCTTCACGCCGCTGAACCGGCAGGTGTGGGAGCCGGTGGAGCGGCTGGTGTATTTTTTTCTATTTCCGGTGCTGTTGTTTTACAGTATTGTGCGCAGTCCACTAGACCTGCAAGCCACGTCCAGCCTCATTGGTGCGGGGGTACTCACAGGCTTGTGCGGCATAGGTTTGGCTTACGCCCTGCCTTACTTGCCAGGGCTTAAAAACCGCATAGACCCCCGCCTGCATGCTGGCAGCGCGCAAGTGGCGTTCAGATTCAATTCTTTCATTGGGCTGGCTTTGGCCGAGCGGGTGGCGGGCGCACAGGGCCTGCTGCTCATTTCGGTGCTGATTGGGTTTTGTGTGCCTATGTTCAACATTGCGGCGGTGTTTCCCATGGCGCGGCACGGGCAGCGCAGCGTGTGGGGAGAGTTGGTGCGCAACCCCTTGATTTTGGCCACCGTTTCAGGCCTGGCCTTCAACCTGCTAGGGCTGCAACTGCCTGCTTGGGCAGAGCCCAGCCTGAGCCGGATTGGAGGCGCATCGTTAGCGCTGGGCTTGATGTCTGCGGGGGCTGGGCTGCAATTTTCTAGCTTTAACCGGGGCCAGCTGTTGGCGGTGCTGACCTTGGGAATTCGGCATGCCCTGACCCCCTGCATTGCGCTGGGCTTGGGGCTGTGGATGGGGCTGCAACCTGCGCAACACACGGTACTGATGATTTTTTCAGCCTTACCCACGGCGTCCACCTGCTATGTGCTGGCCAGCCGCATGGGCTACGACGGACCCTACGTGGCGGGACTGGTGACTTTATCTACCCTGCTGGGCATGGCCAGCTTACCTTTTGCCATAGCGCTGTTAGGCTAATTTTTTGAGCTAAAGCTTAGGAACCCGTCAGTTTTTCGCCTTTGAGCAATTCAGCGGTGAAGTGGTGAATGGTCTGCACATCGGGCTTAAGCGGAGTGAAGTTGATGGCCTCACGGTGCATGATGCCGCGCAGACCTTTGTCGATTTCCAGCGCTTGATCTTCGTCTTGAAAGCGGCCGGTGTGGACATATTTTTTATCGCCCCGCTCCACCATCACATTGATATTGTTGTACTGCTTGTACCAAGCCAAGATTTGTTGGCGGGTTTTACCAATGTCACAAATATTGTCGGGGTGGTATTCGTTGTAAAACAAAATTTGCGGCAAAGAGCACTCGGTCACCAAGTACTGCACTTGGCCGTCCATCAGTTCCAACATCATGTTTTGCTGCTGGGCAATGCGGTACTGGTTGCGCAGAGCTTCAAAGTCTTTTTGCCACACCTTAGATTTGGCGTAGTCGGGACTCAGCTCCACCGATTTGTGGTGCAGGTTCAAATACAAAATGATGGCCGAGGTAAACAAAGACTTGTCGCAACCCGGTCCGCCAATGATGTTGATGACCTTGGTGGGATACATGCGCATTTTGTTTTCGGGCAGATGGTCCGACACATAGGTGAATCGCATGGTCATTGAAGTCTCCTTTTAGTCCTGAATTTGCGCCAAAGCCCATTGCACATGTTCGCGCACCACTTCATTTGGGTGCTGCGCCCTAAGTTGCAAGGCGTCCTGGATGCCGGCATCATGCCCATCACGCAAGGCGTTGCCCATGGCAATGGCAATATTACGCAACCATTGGGCGTGTCCAATCCTCCGAATAGCGCTGCCTTCGGTGCGCTTTAAAAACGCTTCCTCGGTCCATGCCATCAGCTCCACCAAAGTGCTGTGGCCCAAGCCTTCGCGCTCTTCAAAGTCGGGCAACACCGCACGTTGGGCAAATTTGTTCCAAGGGCACACCAGCTGGCAATCGTCACAGCCATAAATACGGTTGCCCATTAAGGGACGAAGCTCTTCGGGCACAGAGCCCGCATGCTCAATGGTGAGGTAAGAAATACACCGCCGCGCATCCAAAATATTGGGCCCCAATATGGCTTGTGTAGGGCAAATGTCGATGCACGCGGAGCAGCTGCCGCAGTGGTTCGACACCGGCTGGGTTTCGGGCAAAGCCAGATTGACAAAAATTTCGCCCAAAAAAAACATGGAGCCGGCTTCTCGGTTTAACAACAGCGTGTGCTTGCCACGCCAACCCAAGCCGCTGCGCTGCGCGAGCTCAACTTCGAGTACGGGGGCTGAATCGGTAAACACCCGGTATTGGAGGGTTGGCAGCTGGGTTTGCATGCGCAGAGCCAACTGCTGCAAACGCTGGCGCAACACCTTGTGGTAATCCCGCCCCCGCGCATACACCGACACCACGGCGTGCTCGGGGCGCTCAAGCGCATGCAGCTCTTTTTGGGCCCAATCTTCAGCTGATGCAGGGTTGCTGGGCGGCAAATAATTCATGCGCAGGGTGATGACGCTTAAGGTGCCTGGCACCAGCTCGGCTGGGCGGGCCCGCTTGAGCCCGTGCTGGGCCATGTAGTTCATACTGCCTTGAAAGCCCTGCGCCAGCCAATCTAACAATGCAGGCTCGGCATCGGTAAGGTCTACACCGCTGATGCCAATTTGGGAAAATCCGAGCTCAGTCGCCCAAGTTTGGATCTGATCGACCCAATTGGAGCTTTCTGGAGAGCTGTTTTCTAATTCGCTTTGAGGATGTTCGTGCACGTTGACCCCATTGTAAAAACCCTGCACTGGAACCATGAGGACCAGACCATAGCCTTTGCGCAAGGTTTGGCGCAGCACGTTTTGGCGTCTGACAGCTTCCACACCCTTTACATAGAGCTTAAAGGCCCGCTGGGGTCTGGCAAAACCACAATGGTGCGGCACTTGCTGCGCGCTTTAGGGGTGGAAGGCCGCATCAAAAGCCCCACCTATGCGGTGCTGGAAACTTACAACCCCAAAGGCTTTCCCATTTTTCATTTTGATTTTTATAGGTTTGCCGATCCGCGCGAATGGGAGGACGCGGGTTTTAGGGATGTGTTTGGAGGTGCGGGCCTCAAACTTGCCGAGTGGCCAGAGCAGGCTGCTGGCTTGCTGCCCACTGCCGATCTATCCCTAAGCCTTCGAACCCTAGACCAAGAGATTCGAGAAGTAGAGTTAACAGCTGCCACGCCCAAAGCCCAAGAACTTTATAAACTTTGGCAACCGCAATGACGCCACCATTACAAATGAAACGACGCCAACTGCTCCAACTCTACGGCATGAGTTGTATGGGCACCTTGGCACTGTACCTAGGACCCACGCATTGGGCCTGGGGCGCTTCCATATTGGCGGTGCGCATTTGGCCAGCGCCCGATTACTCGCGCGTCACCATTGAATCGGATACGCCGCTTAAATTTAAACCTTTGATGGTGGCGGACCCGCCTCGTTTGGCTGTGGACATTGAAGGCGTTGTGCTTAACCCCGCCTTGCGTGAGCTGGTGGCCAAGGTGCAAGCCAATGACCCCAATATTGCCGGCATCAGAGTGGGTCAGTTTTTGCCCGAAGTGGTGCGGCTGGTGATTGACCTTAAACACGGCATCACCCCGCAAGTGTTTAACCTAGAGCCTGTGGCCGCCTACAAACATCGGCTGGTGTTAGACCTTTACCCCACCACGCCCGTAGACCCTTTAAGCGCCTTAATTGCCGACAGGGCCAAAGCCACAGCGCATGACCCCTTAGGCGACCTGATCGCACAACACGCCCAAAAACCAGTGGCTGCGCACCACAACACGCCTACGCCCAACACGCCATCTGCCAGCGTGCCAGCCCCCGCTGTGCAAACCGCCAGCAAAACCGAGCGCTTGATCATTGTGGCTTTAGACGCGGGCCACGGCGGTGAAGACCCGGGCGCTATCGGCCCGGGTGGCACACGAGAAAAAGATGTGGTCCTGAGCTTGGCGCACCGTATGCGCGAGCGCATCAACGGCACCACCCTGAATGGCAACCCCATGCGCGCCTACCTCACGCGCGATGGTGATTTTTTTATACCGCTGCATGTGCGGGTACAAAAAGCACGGCAAGTGCAGGCTGATTTGTTCATGAGTCTGCATGCCGACGCTTTTTACACGCCGCGCCCGCAAGGTGCAAGCGTGTTTGCGCTAAGCCAAAGCGGCGCCACCAGCTCAGCAGCACGCTGGATGGCCGCTAAAGAAAACAAGGCCGATTTGATTGGCGGCCTGAACGTGAAAGCGCAAGACCCGCATGTGCAACGCATGTTGCTGGACATGAGCACCACCGCTCAAATCAACGACAGCCTCAAGCTGGGCAACACCTTGCTTCAAGAAATTGGCCGGGTAGGCAAGTTGCACAAGCCTCAGGTGGAACAAGCCAGTTTTGCAGTGCTCAAGGCGCCGGATATTCCAAGCGTGTTAGTGGAAGCCGCATTTATAAGCAACCCCGAGGAAGAAGCCAAGCTCAATACCGAGGCCTATCAAGAGCAACTGGCCAAGGCCATGATGCGTGGCATCGAAGGCTACTTTGGCCGCAACCCGCCACTCGCGCGCAGCAGAAGCATCTAGCGCCGTGTCTTACCCCTGGGCTCAGCACATCAAGACAATGAGGCTTCAGGCCGGGTCTTGAGGCACAGCTTTAGACGCGCCGCGCCCCCGCCAAGCACCCCAAAGCACTAACAGGCCGGGCACCAAAATCATGCCCCAAATGATTTTTTCTAGGTTCTGCTTCACCCAAGGCAAACTGCCTAAAAAATAGCCCGCCACGCACAAGCTCAACACCCAAATCAATGCGCCGACCACGTTGTACAAGGTAAAGCGACTGCGCGACATATCGGCCACGCCCGCCACAAAAGGCGCAAAGGTGCGAATGAAAGGCATAAAACGCGCCAAGATGATGGTGATACCGCCGTACCGCTCGTAAAAACCATGCGCTTGGTCAAAAGCCTTTTTGTTGAACCAGCGCGAACTTTCCCACGCAAATACCTTGGGCCCTACATACCGCCCAATCACAAAGTTGGTTTGGTCCCCTAATATGGCTGCTGCAATCAGCACGGCCATGACCAAGGGCAGATTCAACAGCCCCAAGCCCGCTAAGGCACCGACTACAAACAACAACGAGTCACCCGGCAAAAAGGGCATAACCACCAAACCGGTTTCGACAAACACAATCAGAAAAAGCAACACATAGACCCAAGGACCGTATTGAGTCACAAAGGCCTCTAGGTAACGGTCTACGTGGAGGATGAAGTCGAGGAGAAAGGTGATGATTTCCATGGTGGAGATTATCCCTGCCTATAAACCAGCTCACAGAATAATCGCACTGCGTTTTAGAGCGTTTTAAAAGTTCACTGCGTAATAAGCCCGAGCCGAGTTGCTGCCATCTTGTGCAGCCTGAAGCCTTAGGCCCACCTGTTGCTTGAAGTAGCTGACATCGGGCAAATGTTTTTGAAACTTAACGCCTACATAAGCGACGGGGTCTAAACCGCTCAATGTGTTTTGCACCTGGCTGTACTGCATAGTGCCATTGACATCCACACTGGTCGGCAAGGTCATGTGGACATCGCCCGCCACCACGGTGGGTTTAAAGCCTCCAAAAAAGTTCCAGTCTTGGTATTGATATCCGCCCATACCTTGCATGGCGTATATAGGCGTGACCTCGGTCACCATGCCCGGCACAAAGTCCACCTTGGTGAGCATGACGCCGCCCTGCGCCCACCAGCCTTGTGGTTGACCACGTTTTGTGAGGCGCTGGCCGGGTTGGTACATCAAGCTGTACTCGGTGGTGGTGGACAAGTTGGTTTGTCCATAAGCGCCACTAAAGCTGACATAGGGGTTGTAGGCACTGGTGGTGAGGGTGACTTGGTGTTTGTATTTGCTGACCGGGGCCAGCAATCGGGAGTCGATGGAAATAGTTTGGTCGCTACCGCTGTTGCTGGCATTAAAGGACTGAGTGGCGTCGTTTAGGGCTACAAGGCCTGTCCAGCGTGCGCTCCAGCTTTGCCCGGGGTCGGCATCCAGCATCAAGGGGCTGGCAGATAGGGTATTGCTGGCCAAGCTGCCCGACAAGTCCACTTTAAAGTCGCGCTGCATGCCGTCTACTGCAGTAATAGAGCTGAGAGTAGCGGCAGTTACAGGTGAAGTTTTAGACAAAGAAATGCCGCCGCTCAAAGGTGCCGTAGAACTGGTTCTGCCGTTGAGTGCAATACCCAAGTTGCCCACCGGTTGCGTGGCTTTATCTAAGTCCAACAAGCCTTGGCCCATGACTTCAGCTGTGTAGCCAGGTAAGTTTTTGTTGGCAGTTTTGAGCAAAAGCTGAACCTGGTTTGAGGCAGTCATGTAGGGCCACAGTTGATTGATCACCGCTATAGCCCCAGCGGCAGAGGCGGCTGCTTGGCTGGATCCACTCAAGGCTTTGGTACCCGTGGTGCTGCCTGCCACTGGAGCTGCCGAATTGACCAACATACCGGGAGCCAAAATATAAAAATCACTCACACGGTATTGATCCCGGCATGCGGTACCAGACACTGTTTTACAAACTGATCCCGCCTTTGCGCCTTCCACACGTCCTGCTTGTGCATTCCAGTTACCTACCACCAGCATTTGACCATTCAACAGCAATTTGCCACTGTCATCGGTTGCGGCAGCAAAGGTGGCTGGGTTTTGTACATAGGGCAGCGCCTGGTTTCCAGCACTGACGGTAATGGCAATACGAGACGTGAGCGCCAGGGCCCATTTCTTGGGATCTTCCAAGTTGTAGTATTTGCTGCCACCATATACGGCATCAGTACTGGCATACACACCTTCTGACAATTTCTTGACTGAAGCTTGATACGCCGCTGAATAAGAGGTGTTGGCAGATAAATTGGCAACCACAATGTCAGACTTGTCTGCCGCCCATGCCAGGGCTTTAATGGAATCGGAGGCGACTAGGCTTTTGCTGTCGCTCAATTTTGCAACGGCCAAATTGGCGTCAAAGGCCACGCCCGTAGGTGTCACGCCATTGCGGGCGCCCAGTGCAATACCCGCAACGCTGGAGCCATGCCCTACTTTGTCTTGTATGCCTGTTCCCGTTCGATCGTATTGATACTTGATCTTTCCAGCAAACGCCACGTTGTTGACGTCAACTCCCGTGTCCATGATCATGATGGTGCTGCCTTTACCCGTCCACCCTCTAGACCAAGCTGCCGCACTGTTGATGTGCTGGTTGGCGCCGTTGTTGTATTGGGCATTAACCCAATCTGAAGGTTTGGAGCTGAACACCTGCGTAGGCGTGCCCATGAAGGGCGAGTTGCCATAGTAGGTAGTGGCGTTGAATGGTCCAGTGGATATCGTGGACACCGCGGGTAGTGCTGTAGGTGTTGTAGTTTTAGGCGCAGGTGCAGGCTTAATCACTGTGGTAGATGCCAGCGTTTTAACCGTTGAAGGGTTCAACACATTTTTGGTAACCACGGTGTCACTGACCAACTTTTCTGTCACCACCTTTTTTCCGTTACTGAGCATCACGGTCGTGACTTCGTATTTGAGATCGCGTGAAGTCGTAGGGGTGGTGGTGGTGGTTTGCGCCAGGTTGTACACATTGCGCACCACCGATCCGTCGCTTTGCGTGACGGTTTGGGTGTCTGTGTTGTTGCTTTTAGCCACAGTGGCTGCGCCCGTTGAAATAACGGTGGACACGGTTTTATAGGTGACGGCAGAACTGACCACCGACTGGGCAAGCGCTGAGCCGGCAGCACAAGCCATGAAAAGACTGAACAGGAACTTCATTTGCCCTCCCCTAAAGACGACACGATTACGAAAATTTGTATACGAATATTTATAGTTACAAATTGTGTTGTCCATCACGAGACGCTTACTGACAAACAATGCGGTGTTTGTACGCCAGTAAGCATTTTTACGTCAACGTCATTGGCGTGAATCACGCACGTCACCCCCCAATGTGGGGATGCGGGTGGGCTCGAGGGTGAGTCCTTAAACTGCGCAGTACTTGTCTTGAATCTCTTGATCGGCCAAAAGATCTGAACCCAAACCTTGGTGAACGATTTGCCCCTGATCAAAAATGTAAGCACGGTCAGAGATGGACAATGCGCGCTCTACGTTTTGTTCCACCAGCAGGATGGTGGTGCCCTGTTGCTTCATACGCGTAAAGAGCTCAAACATTTCGTCCACCAAGATGGGCATGATGCCTTCGGAAGGTTCGTCAAGCAAAATCATTCGAGGTCGGGCCATCATGGCTCGGGCAATGGCCAGCATTTGCTGCTCACCGCCCGAAAGTGAGGTGCCTTCTTGATGCAATCGCTCTTTCAGTCTTGGAAACGTTTGGGCAATTTCCTCTACCAAAGCACTCATCTCCCCCCGCAAAGTGCTTGCAAGCACACCCAGTTGAAGGTTTTCTTCCACCGTCAGGCTGGGCACAATGCGCCGCTCTTCAGGCACATAGGCCAAACCTTTTTGATAACGGATATGCGTAGGTTGCCCCAACAGTGAAGCGCCATCGAACAACACTTCGCCTTTGCATTTTTGTACCAACCCCATCATGGTGCGCAAGGTGGTGGTTTTGCCTGCGCCGTTTCGCCCCATGAAGGTCACAATTTCGCCAGCATGAACCTCAAAATTCACACCTTGAATGATGTGGCTGTGGTCGTACCAAGCGTTCAGCTCTTGAACTTTTAACAATGGATTCATAGGTAATCTGCCTAGAGGTGCCGAACTAACTTAATGTTGCCCCAAGTACACGCGGCGCACCTCTGGGTTGCTGCGAATCTCATCGGGGTTACCTTCAGCCAGCAATTCGCCATGGTGCAACACGATCAATCGGTTGCACAAACCCATGACCATTTTCATTTTGTGCTCCACCAAAATCACGGTGCGCTCGGTAGCCAACTGACGAATCAGGTCGACCATGGTTTGGGTTTCTTCGGGCGACATGCCGGCTGTAGGTTCATCCAACAACAACAACACAGGTTTGCAAGCCAGCGCCATGGCAATTTCTAAAGATCGTTGCTGGCCGTGGGCCAAATCGCCCGCGAGCTGGCGCCCCACTTGTGCTAGACCCACACGTTCGAGCAATGCATCCGCATCGGCCTTGATTTGTGGGTATTCATCGCGCGATTTCCAAAGTTGAAATCGGGTGGCTTGCATTTGTAAAGCCACGCGCACATTTTCATGGGCAGATAGATGCTTGAATACATTGGTGATTTGAAAGCTCTTGGCAATACCCCTGCGGGCGTATTCATGTGGGGCAATACGCGTGATGTCTTCACCTTTAAAAAGCACTTGGCCTGAACTTGCAGGTACGCCGCCGCTGATCACATTAAAAAAAGTGCTTTTGCCTGCGCCATTAGGGCCAATGATGGCTGCGAGTTCCCCTTGACGAAAACTCACACTGACTTCACCCAATGCACGGAACTTGCCGTAATAACGGGCTATCTGGCGAACATCCAACAAAACAGGTGCCGTCATGCTGTGCCACCTTTGCGAGCCAGCCACAGCTCACAGCGATGCAGCACCGTACCCCAAATGCCTTTGGGAAAGAACAGCACAAACAACATGAAAATAATGCCCACCACACCCATCCAATAACGGGTGAGGTTGGTGATCACGTCCTCTAAATACAAAAATACGGCTGCGCCTAAGAAAGGGCCAAAAAAAGTGCCCATGCCGCCCAAAAGACACATCATGACTGCCTGACCCGACTGAAGGTAGTGCAATGAATCAATGGGCACGATAGAGAGATGCAAGGCCCTCAAGGTGCCTGCCAATCCACATAAACCCGCCGACAATACAAAGACCAATAACTTGGCCCGTGCCACGTCGTAGCCACAAGCTGCTGCACGTTTTTCGTTCTCACGAATGGCCTCAATAACCGCGCCAAACGGCGAATTGAGCACCCTGGACACAAACCACAATGCCAAAGCCACGAACACGAAGATCACGTAATACTTGTTCAGAGGATCCATGAAATCAATGGACCAACCCAAGATGTTGATAGCTTCCACCTTGACACCACGTAAGCCGTTTTCACCACCGGTCCAAGATTCAGCCTTGTAAAACACGTAGTACACGATTTGCGCCAAGGCTAAAGTGACCATAGAAAAATAAATACCGCGGGAACGTATGGCCAGGTACCCGATAAGCAAGCCCACCAACGCAGATGCGGTCACCCCACACCCAATGGCAGCCCACCAAGGCCAACCAGCATGCACCACGCTGATGCCAGCCAGGTAAGAGCCCACGCCAAAGAAAGCCGCATGCCCAAAAGACAGCAGGCCGGTGTACCCAAACAATAGATTGAAACCCACGCCAAACAAACCAAAGATCAGGATGTTGATTGAGAGCGCCTCATAGGGCATGAGATAAGGAAAAATCAACAAAAACATCAGGGTAGTGGCCATGCGGTGGTTGCGCATCCACACATACCAATCAGCCGGATTCAGCACATTGAAATTCATTTTTAAAGTAGATAGATGGGTTAACTCATCAAGCCGGCTTTGCCAAAAAAGCCTTGGGGGCGCCACAACAGTACCAAAGCCATGAGTACAAAAATGGAGAGCTCAGCAAACTCAGGCGCTATCAGTGAGGTCATGGCAAACACCACGCCCACCAACAAACCCGCCAGCACAGCCCCTGGTAAAGAGCCCATGCCCCCGACCACGGTCACCACAAAAGATTCAGCAAGGATGGGAATGCCCATTTCAGGATTGACCGCACGAGTAGGCGAAGCCAGCATGCCCGACAAACCTGCAATGGCAGTACCAATACCAAACACCAACAACCACACCCGAGAAATATCGATACCCAAGACTTTACAAATTTCGGGGTCTCGAGAGCCGGCACGAATAATGAGCCCGTAGCGCGTTTTTTCGATAAACAGCCATAAAGCGATGACGATGATGGCGGTGGCCAAAATCAAAAAGAGTCGATACAAAGGAAAGTGACCAAACCCCAAGAACACCGCGCCGCGCAGTGACTCTGGCGTACTTGACGGTATACCTTCAATACCAAAGGTGAAGCGCGCCACATCCACCATGACGTAAGACAAACCAAACGTGAGCAGCAAGGGGTAGTCAATGCCCCGACCATACAAAGGACGCACCAAAAACTTTTCGCACACTAAGCCAATGGCTCCGGTCATCAAGGGCACCAACAAAAGGCTAAACCAAAAATTTCCGGTCAGACCTAATGAGTAAACGCCTAAAAAAGCGCCCAACATAAAAAAAGCACCATGGGCAAAGTTGACGACCGTCAACATCCCAAAAATTAAAGACAAGCCAATGGCCAACAAAGCGTAAACAGCCCCAAGGGCAATGCCCGTCATGAGCTGTAACGCAAAGAGTTGAGGGGATATATCAAACATAAAAGCAAAGTCCCGCCCCTTAACGGGGCGGGTTTTTGAACATCAAGTGGAAATTCTGTGACCCAGCTCGTCGCAAGTCCTGAGATTTTTCTCGTCTGGGTTTTCAATGTGCACGACATTGAACACATCGTTTTTGTCTTTCATGCCTTTGGACTTGGACTCTACGATGATGACCGACTGAACCGATTGATGGTCGCACTTACGGTAGAACTGATCGCCCTTGTACCAGTTGTAGCGCAATTGACGCAAGGCAATACTGACCTTCATGGACTCGGTGGACTTGGCATCCAATACAGCCTGCAACACACTGCGAACGCCTGCGTAACCTAAAGCGCCGTAGTCAGACGGTACGGCACCGCCGTAGGCTTTACGGAATTTGTCGTTGAACGCCTTGGCTGCGGGCACTTTGTCTTCCATGCCCCAGTAGTAAGAAGTGCCACCCACCACGCCATCAAACACATCGGCACCACCGGCCACTCGGGCCGTGAACAGCAACACGGGGGAGACAATTTTGGTAGTGGCCTTGAGGCCAAAGTCTGTGGCTTGCTTGATGGCATTGAGCTGGTCACGGCCAAAATTGCACATCACCAAAATATCGGGCTTAAGCGACTGGATTCGAGGCAGGAAGGCTGAAAAGTCGGAGGTGCCTAGCGGAAAGCGGATGTCTGCCAACATTTGGGTGCCCATGGCTTGGCCGGCCCTTTGGAAGCCACGAACCATTTCATGGCCGTAGGCGTAGTCGGCCGTCAAATACACCAACTTTTTGCCGTACTTGGGAAAGGCATAACGCGCCACAGCGCCCGCTGTTAAATGAGGGTTCAGTGCTTCGTGAAAGGTGTACATGCTCCAGTCTTTGGCCTCGTTGATGGCATCGGACTGGCTGATGGAGTTGAAAATAATTTTGCGATCGCGACACACCGCATTAATGGACAACTGGGTAGCAGCAGACAAGGAGCCCACTACAAAGTCCACCTTGTCTTTTTCAATCAGCTCCAAGGTGCGCGTGGCGGCTTCGCCGGGGTTGAGTTTGTCGTCACGCACCAAGAGCTCTGCCTTACGGCCGTTGAATCCACCTTTTTCGTTAAATTCTTTCACGGCCAATTCAGCGGCCTTGACCTGGTCTTGAGCCTCAGCCGAAAAGGCGCCGGTTAAAGGCACTGGGAAGCCAATTTTGATAGGCGTGTTTTGGGCGCGTGCCACACCCATCCAAGCAGGTGCTACTGCAGCTACAGCGCCGCCAAGCACAATGGATCGGCGTCCGATATGTTTATTAAAAAATTGACTGCTCATAAGTGTCTCCTTGAGTTTTGGTTTGAAGCTAAGTGTGAATCAAAGGTCATGCCTAGATGGTTCCAGGTTCGAGTTGTAGGGAAACGGTTTGAGGCGCTGGTCGGACCATAGGCCGAGCATGCTCCAGATCATCCAGACTCATTCCGGATAAATCAATGGCGGTTTGCACCATGACGTCGTAATCGTCTCTAGCCACCGGTTGGTTTTGCATATAGGCGCCTAAACGACGCGCACGATTAACCACTGCCTGACAAGGGCGCAAACGTGCTTGCTCATAGGCCATAAGGGCTTGGGGCGTTGCACCATGTAGGCTCATGCCGTCGGCTAGGGCCATTGCATCTTCCGCGGCTTTGGTCACACCCATGCCCACATGCGGACGGGCCACAAATGAAGCATCCCCCATGAGGGCTACACGGTCGAAGGCTATTTGGTCGCTGGCACAGTCGTATATGGGTTGCAGAAAGGGTTGTGCCGTTTTTTCTAATATTTCAGCAAACTGGGGCGCCATTTTGTCGTGCGCGGCGCGGCGCACCGCAGCCACATGTTTGTAATGCACTTTATTTGGCGACAAACCATGTGGGTGATGAATGCCGTCCGCATCGGTCATGAGCGACTGCAATGTGCCGTCATCTGCCGCAGGCCGGTACCACACAAAGTTATAGCGACGCTGGCCCTTGGCTACAGAATTTCCCGATCCGGCCACGGGGTAGCCTATGAGTTGCTCGCGTTCAGGCAGACCAAAGCCAAAGGTTTCAAAGACAGTGTCTAAGGTGCGCTTGGACAGTACAGCTTCATCGCAGACACCACGCCAAGCCACATAGCCTGCGTATTGCACCTGCACCTTAGGGGCCAACTGCTGGCGCACCACTGAGCGTATGCCGTCTGAAGCCACAAGAACATCACCTTGGAAGTTTCGGCCGTCTTCACACCTCACGGTCACTCGGTCTGAAGTTTGTTCCACACGTTGTACTGTTGCGCCTTGGTAATAGCAATCTGCTGGCAGCACTGCCACCAGCAGGGCATAGAGCCGACTCCATGAGGTCAACACTTGATTTATGGGAGCATGCTCTGCAATATCGCCCGACTGGCTCAAAACCACACGTTTGTTGATGGCCACACCCAGCGGCGTATCGGGAGGAATTCCGCATCGCTCCAAAGCTTTCACCAGCAAGCGGTGCGTGACGATGCCTGCCCCCCGCCCATCTAGAGACCCCATGGCCTTCTCAAGCACCGTGACTTTATGGCCCGCACGGTGCAGCATGTTGGCGGCCATTAGCCCCCCCAAGGAGCCTCCAGCTACAAGTACATGAGACGACCGCGACATGCCCATCACACCAAAACCTGATTTTTATTTTTCAAGTCCAAATCTGCCTTTTCTTGAGCGGGGTAGTTCAGCTCTATGACAACACCACTGGGATCATCCAAAAACAATTGATGCAATTTGATTTCAGGAACGGTCCGCTGGCGGCACGGCACTTGGAGCGCCTCGAGGTGGCTGAGCATGGTCTCCAAGCCCGTCGCAAACAAGGCAATGTGGTCTACCGCACCAGAGCCCTTCAAACTGGCCAAGTCTCTGTCGCCTAAATATTGCTTAAGCCCCTCGGGGTCATTGGGATCAATGCCAATGACGTGAACCATCGCGTTGAGCCAGTTGTCATGCGGGCCGTTGTAAAGCCAAAGTCCAGGAAAAGGAAAGGGTGGGCGAGGCCCCACGGTGAGCCCTAATACAGTTTCGTAAAAACGTTGGGTGGCGTCCATATCGGTTGTGCGAATGGACAAGTGGTTCAGACTCAGCGTCATAGGGGCTCCTGCAATAAATTGGGCATTGCGTTAAAAGTGGAGTTCTGAGTGGGCCAAGAGTTCAGGTAGCCCTGCACGCGATCAGTTACCAACACTTCTAAGTTGTCTTGATGCATAGCAGATTCCATGCCATACACAAAGCGTCGTATACCCATATAAAAAATGCTCCCATGCAAACCCAATACAGCCTCACTTTCACGAGTACTGGGTGCGGGGCTCAAATCCAGCCCTTTCCATTGGCGGGTAACTCGCAAGAGCTTGGGAAACAATTGAGTTTTGAGCAAATCAAAATAACGGTCAGTGATGGACCGGTCACTCAGACCCGAATACACAAACACCCGCACCCATTCGCGCTCCAAAATCACACTCGCGTATTGCACATAAAAACGCACCAATTTTTCAGGCGCATTGAGCGATTCGTCATCCAGCAAGGTGTCCCACTCTGGCCTCCATCGTCCAGCAAACAAGTCTTCATAAACCCGGTCAATCAAGGCTTGCTTGGTAGGAAAGTAGTGGTAAAGCAAGGTGTGGGTGATGCCCAAGGCTTGCGCCAACTCGCGCAGCTGACCATTCAGACCGTGCTCTGAAAAAAATTCAATAGCCCCTTGCACAATGTGGCGCTCGCGGTCTTGCGGGGTCATTCGCTTGCGGCCGTGTGTCTGAGCGCGCAAGCCAACTGCGTGCGATCTTCGAGACTCAACAGGGTTTTTACGGATGGAAGACAACATGGTGTTGGTGAATAGTTGTCGTCAATTTAACGCTTGGTCAATAAGCCACGAATCAGGACAAACCCCAAGACACGCTATGAAATCACCTTCTTTTTCTTATGTGCGCCCCTCTCAACTCTCTGAGGTGTTGAGCTTGCTGCAAGCCCAGGGCGACCGAGTTCGCTTGCTGGCAGGTGGGCAAACCTTATTAACCACCTTAAACATGAGGCTGTCAGAGCCCGAGCTGCTGATTGACCTGCAGTCGGTGCAGGAGCTCAAAGGTATCACCCTCAGTGACACCACAATAAGCATAGGCGCTATGGTCACTCATGACGAGGTGGCTCAGTCAGCCATAGTGACGCAACATGCGCCTTTGCTGACGGATGCAGCACCTCACATTGCGCATCAAGCTATTCGCAACTTAGGCACGTTTGGAGGCTCCATTGCCTATGGCGACCCCGCTGCGGAATGGCCGGCATGCTTGCTCGCTCTCAATGGCGAGGTGGTTGCAGTAAGCGTGCGCGGTACCCGCCGTATTGCAGCCGCGGATTTTTTTACGGGCCTGTACAGCACCGCGTTACAGGCAGATGAGCTGATTTTGGCCTGCGAAATTCCAACGGCCAGCGCTCAGTTATGGACGTCTTTTCAGGAGTTGGCCCGCCGGCATGGCGATTACGCGGTAGTGGGTTTGGCGGCCGCAGCGCGCACCCACCAAATTGCTTTGCAGGAAGTTCGTTTGGCCTGGATTGGTGCCGGAGACCAACCTTTGCGATCCACTGCTACTGAGCAAGTGCTTGAAAGCGCGCCCTTGTCAGAGCCACTGATTGCCAAGGCTATAGCGTGTTTGAAGACCGAACTGGCACCCCGCGCTGACATGACGCACAGCACCCCGGCCAAACTGCATTTGGCTGCGGTTTTGCTGCAACGTGCCTTAAATGGCCTGCTGGCCAGTACATCTATTTCCCAAATGGCGAGGAACACATGAGCAACTCTTTAGACGTTCACATCACCGTCAATGGCCAGCGCCAAGCGCAGGCTGTTTTACCGCGCACCCACTTGGTCGATTTTTTAAGAGAGGACCTTGGGCTTAAAGGTTCTCATTTAGGTTGTGAGCATGGGGTGTGTGGGGCCTGCACCGTCAAGCTTGATGGAAAAGTCGTGCGTGGGTGCTTGGTCTTGGCGGTTCAAGCGGATGGCCGTGAGGTTCAAACCATTGAGGGCCTTAGTGAAAGCGGTGAGATTCGTGATTTACAAAGCGCATTTATTCGGCATAACGCCTTGCAGTGTGGTTACTGCACGCCTGGCATGCTGATGGCTGCTAGCGAATTGCTGGAATCCAACCCTCACGCCGGCCGCGAAGAGGTGCGCCAATGGATGTCGGGCAACTACTGCAGATGCACCGGGTATCAGGCCATTGTGGATGCGGTCTGCGAAGTACTTGATGCACGCTTGACAGCTGCTAACAAAGGAGCCTTGGCATGAATGCACCAGACCACCAAATGCTGATGCGCGCCCTCAAAGACAACGTTGCCGAGGCGCCCATTCCGCATGAAGCCCCCCCTTTGAGCGGTCCTTTAAAAGACGCACACCATATTGGCCAATCGATACCCAGACCCAACATTGAAAGACTGACCGAGGGACGCGGGCAGTTTATTGATGACATGGAGTTGCCACGTATGGCACACATTGTGTACTGGCGCTCTCCAGTGGCACATGCCCGCATTGTCAAAATTGAACGTGAGGCCGCGCGATCCATGCCCGGTGTGTTGGCTGTATTGGATGGCCATGACATGGCGCAAGTGTGTCAACCTTGGGTAGGTACGCTCACGCACTTGGCAGGTATCAAATCGGCGCCCCAATACCCTATGGCTGTGCACAAAGCTTCTTGGCAAGGCGAACCCGTAGTGGCAGTAGTGGCTAAAACCCGAGCGCAAGCTGAAGATGCCTTGCAACACATTCAGGTTGAATGGGAAGACTTGCCTGCCGCCTTGGACATGAACACCGCCCTCTTGCCTGAGACGCCTGTGATCCATCCTGAATTGGGCGACAACCTTTGCTTTACCCGCACTTTGGACACGGGCGGAGTGGATGAGGCTTTTGCTCAAGCCGATGTGGTGGCTCAAGCCACCTTTGACTTTGGCAGGCACACCGGTGTGACCTTAGAGCCACGCTGCCAAATTGCGGACTTCAACCCTGCCTCCAAACAGTTGACGGTATACCACTCTCAGCAAGCACCTCACATGATGCAAGACTTGTACTCAAGGCAATTTGAATTGCCAGAGTCTTCCATCCGAGTGATTTGTAAAGACGTGGGCGGCTCGTTTGGCATCAAGGTTCACGCCTATCCAGATGACTTTGCCACAGTGGCTGCTGCCGTATTGCTCAAGCGCCCCGTAAAGTTTGTCGCGGACCGCTTGGAGTCGTTTGTAAGTGACATCCACGCGCGAGAGCACCGTATTAAAGGACGCATTGCTGCCAAGAAGAATGGTGAGATTTTGGCTTTTGAAATTGATGACGTGACCGGCATTGGTCCGTTTTCGATGTTTCCGCGCACTAGCGGCATCGAGGGTAACCAAGTCGTTAACCTGACTGGCGGCCCCTACAAACACAAAGCCTATCGAGCCAAGTTGAATGTGGTGTTTTTAAACAAAACGCCAACCTGCCAATACCGTGGGGTAGGGCACCCGATTGCCTGTGCCGTCACCGAGGGTTTGGTGGACTTGGCAGCGGCACAACTGGACATAGACCCCTTGGAAATGCGACGTCTCAACGTCATCCCTGACGATGCTTACCCTGCCACAGGAGCATCGGGCATCAAACTGGAAGTGCTGTCGCACCAGGCCTGTTTGCGAAAAATTGAGGCGATGATGGACTATCCTGCCCTGCGAGCCGAGCAAGCAGCCTTGCGCGCCAAAGGCGTTTACCGCGGCATTGGTTTTGCCACCCTGATCGAGCTGACCAACCCCAGTGCTGCTTTTTATGGTGTTGGAGGTGCGCGTATTTCTTCTCAAGATGGTGCCACCATCCGCCTAGACCCCTTGGGTGGCATCGTGGTCATGGTAAGTGTGGGAGAGCAAGGCCAAGGCAGCGAAGCCATCTTTGCGCAAATTGCTGCTGACGCGGTGGGTGTTGCCATGAGCTCGGTCAAGCTGGTGACGGGCGACACCGACACCACACCTTATGGCGGTGGTACATGGGCATCTCGAGGCGCAGGTGTTGGCGGTGAAGCTGTGCTGCAAGCCGGCCTTGCCTTGCGAGACAACATTTTGAAAGTGGCTGAAGTGGTTTTGAAACGGCCGGCCAAAGAACTGCATATCCACAAAGGTTGTGTGTTGGACGCCGCCACTGGGCAAGAGTTGATGACATTGACGGAACTGGGGCGAATTGCTTATTACCGCCCGGACACTCTACCCGCTGGATTTACGCCAGAACTCATGGTGACCCGTCATTTTGCGCAAAAGGACTTTCCGTTCATCTTCACCAATGGTGTGCAAGCCTCCTATGTAGAGGTGGACACCGACACCGGATTTGTCAAACTTCTCAAGCACTGGGCTGTTGAAGATTGCGGAAGAGTTATCAACCCTATGCTTGTAGATGAGCAAATACGCGGCGCCATTGTGCAGGGCCTAGGTGGCGCGCTGTGTGAAGAATGCCTTTACGACGAAAACGGCCAGATGCTCAACGGCAATATGGCCGATTACTTGGTACCCATGGCGGGTGAAATGCCCGATATTGAGGTGGCGCATATTGAAACACCGACCCGAAGTTCCATGTTGGGCGCCAAAGGCGCTGGAGAAGCTGGCACAGCTGGGGCACCTGGTGCTGTGGTCAATGCCATCAATGATGCCTTGCGCCCACTCCAAGCTCAAGTCTGGTCCCAACCGGTTACACCCGAAAAAATTCTGAGGGCATTGGGTCGAATCAGCGACGCAGCAGGCTGATCGAGACAGCCCTCCTAAAATCTTAGGGTGAACGCACCAGTAAAGCAATTGCACCGACGCCCCATTAGGGATCTACCAGATGAACTGATCAGCCAAATTGCGGCTGGTGAGGTGGTAGAGCGACCTGCCTCAGTGGTGCGTGAGCTTGTAGACAACGCCCTGGACGCGGGCGCCACACAAATCCAATTGCGCCTTTTGGCCGGTGGCGTGCGCCTCATCAGCGTGGAGGATGACGGCATGGGCATCTTGCGCGAGGAGCTGCCCTTAGCCCTGCGCCGACATGCCACCAGCAAGATCGCCAACCTACAAGAATTGGAATCGGTGGGCACCATGGGGTTTAGAGGCGAGGCCTTGGCTGCCATCAATGCCATTGCGGATTGCGCTATTTTGTCTAGGGCCCAAGGACAAAGCCAAGCTTGGATGTTGGACGGCCGCAGCGGAGAACTCAAACCCGTAGCCCGCGCCACAGGAACTACCGTAGAAGTGAAGGAGCTGTTTTTTAGCACTCCAGCACGGCGTAAATTTTTGAAAACTGACGCTACCGAGCTGGCCCATTGCGTTGAGGCGGTCAGGCGTCATGCCTTAGCCAGACCCGACGTGGGTTTTTCGATTTGGCACGAAGGCAAGTTGGTGGAGCAATGGCGCGCCTGCAATGCGCTTGCAGATCACGAGACCCCAAAGAATGTTGAACTCGAGGCCGCACTCAAGACTCGAATAGAAGATGTGTTGGGTGCGGACTTTATTCAACAGTCGGTGGCGGTTACAGCCACCTCAGCTGCTGGCGTACGTGTATGGGGCCGCGCGGGCTTGCCCGATGCGGCAAGGTCTAGACCAGACCAACAATTTTGTTATGTGAACGGCCGCTATGTGCGCGACAAAGTGTTGACCCATGCAGCGCGCAGTGCTTACGAAGATGTGCTGCACGGTCACCGGCAACCGGTTTACGCCTTGTTTATCGAAATAGATCCCACCCGCGTGGATGTGAATGTGCACCCCACCAAAATTGAAGTGCGCTTTAGGGATGGACGTGAAGTGCACCAAGCCTTGCGCGCAGCGCTGGAGCAAGCCTTGGCGGCTCCTAGGGCGCAGGCTCTTGCCAACCAAACCAGCGTCAACACCGACACCAGCGAAAGCTTGGTGGCCAGCCAGCTTTTCAACACCGCCAAAGTCATGGGGTACCAAACCCCTATGTCTTTTGCGCCGAGCATATTCAATCGGGTTCAGGAACCAGCCCCTGGCTTCATTAGCAACAGCTTTGAAGCTCATGCACCAGCAAATGCGGCTGAAGATTGGCCGCTGGGAAGGGCTTTGGCTCAACTGCAGGGCATTTACATACTGGCCGAAAACAAGCAGGGTCTGATAGTGGTAGACATGCACGCGGCGCATGAGCGGATTGTTTACGAGCGGCTTAAGAGTCAGATGGATGCCCCACAGGGGACTGGCGAGCTAAGTACATCCCCAATACCAAGCCAACCTTTGCTGATACCCGCCACCTTTGCTGCAACTGCCCAAGAAGTGTCTGCCGCTGAAACGCATGTTGAAGCCTTAGCCCAGCTGGGGCTGGAAATTACCCCGTTTTCACCCCAAACGCTGGCGGTAAGGGCTGTACCGAATTCTTTGACACAAGGCGATGTGGTGGAGCTGGCTCGCAGCGTGTTGGCTGAGTTGATGCAGCATGATGCGAGCCATGTGATTCAAAGAGCTCGCAACGAGCTGCTGGCCACCATGGCTTGTCATGCTGCGGTGCGGGCCAACCGAAAGCTCACCCTTGAAGAAATGAATGCTTTGTTGCGGGACATGGAACGCACAGAACGTTCGGACCAGTGCAACCATGGCCGCCCTACTTGGCGCGCCGTCACCATCAAGGACCTTGACACCTTGTTCATGCGCGGGCGTTAAGCGATGGCGCCCTATTTGATGCTTGCAGGTCCTACAGCCAGTGGCAAAACAGCTGCTGCCTTGGCCATTGCCGAGCGGCTGGACCGCTTGGGCTTAGGCGTAGACATCATCAGCGTGGATTCCGCACTGGTGTACAGGCAGATGAACATTGGCACCGCCAAACCCAGCCCCCAGGAATTGGCAACGGTACCCCACCATTTGATTGATATTTTGGAGCCCACTCAGGCCTACAGCGCCGCAGCTTTTGTGAAAGACGTGGCGCATTTGTTGCAAGATATTCAGGGGCGTGGAAAGTTGCCTCTGTTGACGGGCGGCACCATGATGTACTTTAAGGCTTGGCTAGAAGGCATGGACGAGATGCCTGCATCTGACCCGCAGGTGAGAGCGGCCATTGAGGCGCGAGCCCAAACCAAGGGTTGGCCAGCGCTGCACGCTGAGCTGGCTAAGGTGGACCCAGTGACAGCGCAAAGGCTAGAGCCGCAAGATGCCCAGCGCATCCAAAGAGCGCTTGAAGTGTTTGAAATTTCGGGGCAATCACTTTCCAGCTTTCACCACAGGCGTGCGGCATCGGCCATGCCAGCTCCCATGATTTCTCTAGAACCAGTGGACCGAGCATGGTTGCATGAACGCATTGCGCAACGGTTTGATGCCATGTTGGCCCAAGGCTTTATGGAAGAAATTGAAACTCTGAGATTGCGTGGTGACTTAAACCCCAACCTGCCGTCAATGCGTTGCGTGGGCTACCGGCAAGGCTGGGAAGCATTGGATGGCCTTTGGCCCGTGGCCGAACTGCGTGAGCGTGGCATTGCAGCCACGAGGCAATTGGCCAAGCGGCAAATCACTTGGCTGCGGTCCATGCCGGAGCGGCAGGTGGTGCGGTGTGATGCGCCAGATGCACTTGGGCAAGTATTAAAGTTGGTGGACGAGTTATTGTAAAAATGCGCCTTATGACTACTGAATTACCTACCTCATCTTCTTCTATGGCTTTACAAGGGCTTCGGGTTATAGAAATGGGTCAGCTCATTGCTGGCCCGTTTTGTGGCAAGACTTTGGCCGACTTTGGCGCCGACGTCATCAAAATTGAACCGCCCGGCACTGGTGACCCTTTGCGGCAATGGCGCTTGATACAAAAGGGCACGTCGGTGTGGTGGCAAGTGCAGTCGCGCAACAAAAAATCTATGGCATTGGATTTGCGTAAACCTGAAGGGCAGAACCTGGCGCGACAGCTGATCCAAGAAGCCGATGTGCTGATTGAAAACTTTAGACCCGGCACCCTTGAGGGCTGGGGTATGGGTTGGGAAGACCTGCAAAAAATCAACCCTGGCTTGGTGATGTTGCGCATCTCCGGCTACGGGCAAACGGGCCCCTACAGAGACATGCCCGGATTTGGCGTGATTGGTGAGGCCATGGGTGGTTTGCGGCACCTTACGGCAGAGCCTGGCCGCGTGCCGGTGCGTGTGGGCGTGTCTATTGGTGACACCTTGGCCGCATTGCACGGCGTGATCGGCATTTTGATGGCGCTTTACCACCGCAAAGTGCATGGAGGCACTGGCCAAGTGATTGATGTGGCCTTGCATGAGTCGGTGTTCAATGTGATGGAAAGCTTGCTGCCGGAGTACAGCGCGTTTGGCGTGGTGAGAGAAGCCGCAGGCAGCGCCCTGCCCGGCGTGGCCCCCACCAATGCTTACCCTTGCGCAGATGGCTATGTATTGGTTGCAGGTAATGGAGACAGTATTTTCAAAAGGTTGATGGCCTCCATTGGCCGAGATGATTTGGCACAAGACCCAGACTTGGCGCAGAACGCGGGTCGCGTGAAACGGGTAGAAGAAATAGACGGCGCTATTGCCGCTTGGACCCAAAGCCGGCCCATACAAGAGGTGCTTGAAACCTTAAATACCGCCAAGGTGCCAGCTGGACGGGTCTACACCGTGAAAGATATTTTTGAAGACCCGCACTACCGTGCACGCGACATGATTTTGAAACAGCGCACGCGCGACGGCGATGAAGTGCATGTCCCGGGCATCGTGCCCAAAATGTCACTCACACCAGGGCAGTTGCGAACTCCCGCGCCGCATTTGGGTGAGGACACGCAACAAGTGCTGCTAGAGATGGGCTTAACCGGCGATCAAATTGCCGAGTTGCGCAGCAAAGGCATCGTGGCCTGAACTTTGAATGGCATTTCATCCATACGTTTCATCCATAGTGCTTAGTCAATTTTGAGATGTTTCGAGGCGCTCATCTGCTTTTTGGGCAAGGTCAAAGTCAATACACCTTGGTCATAGTGGGCTTTGGCTAGAGATTGGTCAATCTCATGTGCGAGCTGAACACTGCGCGATACCGCGCCGTAATAGCGTTCACTCCTGAGTACTTTCTTATCCTTAGTTTCGGTATCTTCTTGCCTGATCTCAGCACTTAGGGTGATGGTGCTGCCATCAATCGACACCTGAATGTCTTGTTTTTTAACGCCAGGCATTTCAGCCTCTACGGTGTAGGCAGCGTCAGTTTCTTTCACGTCCATACGAATCTGACCCGGTCTGGGCAGGCTTTGACCATGTAAGGGCTTGACGTAATACGCTGGGTCGACCTCGCGAAACATGTCGTCCAGCCAGTTGTTGCGAATCCAGTTGCCTGAAACAAGAGCACTCATAAATCCTTCTCCTAGTTAACTACCAATGCGTGAGGGCGCCCTCACGAGTTCAATGTAGTCAGGAGCTCCGCCAGATTCAAGCGCCTAATGCACGTGTTTTGATGCAGCTCAAAGTTGGTAAATCGATAGAGAAAGAGGCCATTGACCTTTTATTTGAAGATTTAAGTGGTGCGAACCCACCTAGGATGTGCTCATGAATCAATTGAAATGCTCTATGAAACATTCCATAACATCTTGGCTTGGGCTTTTGGTGTTGCCTTTGGGGTTGATGCTGGTGCTAAATGGCTGCGCCAAAATCAACAACTACGGGCTTGAAGCGTTTTCTTCGACCACGCAAGCCGCAGCCATCATCAACGGCAGTTTGCTTCAAGGCAAGCTGCGTTTTTACACCGATAGAACCGGCACTGTGAGTTTGGAGTCTGCCGATGAACCGAGCCTGACATGCTTTGCCAATTTGCGCTTTACAGCTTCACGAAATGGGGTGATGAACTTTAAATGCAGCGATGGCAGCGATGCGCAACTGAGCTTTGTGATGATCAATGAATTAAGCGGCCATGCACGCGGACAAAGCTCAAAGGGTCCCGTGAGCTTGGCCTACGGCATGAAGGGCACAGAGGCCCTAGCTTACTTAACTGCCCCTAAGGGGAAGACCTTGGCGGCCTCCCCCGACGGACAGTTGAGCATGGAGTAGCCAGATTACCTGCTTGGCTTGGCCGCCCGCTTTTTAAAGTCTCGGGGCACAAACACCTTACCGGCTGGCTTAGGACCCGCATATTCAGATCTGGGAGCGTCTTGGCCAAAGCTTTGAGCGCCCACTTGGCGGGGACCACGAGCAGGCTTGGCGCCCAATGGAGGACGGTCAGCAAATGACCTAGGCGCCGCTGGGCGACCCGAGGCACGGCCTTCAAATCCACGACCCTCGAAACCTCGGCCTTCTGGAGCAGGTCCACGACCCTCGAAACGAGAATCTCTAGGAGCGCCCCGACCACGTGAGCCGCCACGGTCGTCTTGAGGACGTGTTTGCGGGAAACGTTGTTTAGGCTCTAAACCTGGAATGACTTCAGCTTTAAAGGGTTGCTTGCTGTAGAACTCAATGTCGCTGATGCGGCGGCGGTCGCGGAACTCGGCAAAGGTCACGGCCAAACCGTCGCGTCCTGCGCGGCCGGTGCGGCCAATGCGGTGGGTGTAATCCTCAGCCTTCATGGGCAAACCAAAGTTGAACACGTGGGTGATGGTCGGCACATCAATACCGCGCGCGGCCACATCGGTCGCCACCAAGATTTGTACCTGACCTTGGCGCAAGGCCATCAAACGGCGGTTGCGCAGGCCTTGGCTTAACGCACCATGCAGCGCCACGGCAGAGAAACCCTCTTGCTGCAAGTCATTGGCCAAACCATCGCACTCCACTTGGGTGCTGGCAAACACAATGGCTTGGTCGATATTGCTGTCGCGCAGCCAATGATCGAGCAGCAAGCGCTTGTGCTGTGGAGTGTCCGCCCAGAACAGCACTTGCTTGATGTTGCTGTGTTTTTCTTGCGGGTTGTCAATTTGAATACGTTTAACCGACGCACCGTTGTCGTGCATGACGCGCATGGCCAATTGCTGAATACGCGGCGCAAAGGTGGCGCTAAACATCATGGTTTGGCGGCGCTGTTCGGTCAGGTGGTTGATATCGGCCAGATCATCAGAGAAACCCAGATCCAACATGCGGTCGGCTTCGTCCACCACCAAAAACTGCACCTGGCTCAGGTCGATTTGCCCAGAACGCTGAAGGTCCAGCAAACGGCCAGGTGTGGCCACCACGAGGTTGGCGTTTTGCAGTTTGGCAATTTGCAATTGGTAAGGCATACCGCCCACCACATTGGCAATCCTCAAACCACGGCAATGTTTAACCAAGTCAATGCCATCGTGCGCGACCTGCTGTGCCAGCTCTCGGGTGGGGCACAACACTAATGCGCCGGGGGTCGCAGGTTTGAAATGCCTGGCGTTGGTGGGATCTTTGCGTTTGGGGCGCTTGGGAGGCGCTTCGCCCTTGGCTGCGGCTTCTTGAGCTGCGCGCTCAAAAGCCAAGCGCTCTTCTGCAGCTGCCTGCTGTTGCTGCGTCAGCAAGGTGTGCAACACCGGCAACAAAAAGGCTGCTGTCTTGCCACTACCCGTTTGGCTGGACACCATCAGGTCAATAAAGCGTTGCTTGCCAGCATCTGAGGCTTGGTCGTCGCCCATTTCGGGCAAAGCCAACGGAATAGCGCGTTCTTGAACAGCCGTAGGCTGTGTAAAGCCTAAGTCTTCAACAGCTTGCACCAGTTCAGGCGCCAAACCCAACAGCACAAAGCCGTTGGGTAACGCAGGCTCTAGCGGGGCTGCATCCAAGGCAATGTCTGCCGCTTGTAAATCTAAAGAGGAAGAAGACGACAAGTCTTCCGTTACATCGAAGGTATCGGTCATTTTGAGTACTCACATAGGCGAAACCCGAGCTTGCGGGGACTCGCTGATGGTAGGAAAAACATCCACCATCAAACGAAACCTAGATCGGCTGAGCCGAAATCGGGGACTTAATTCAGGTCTGTTGACCAAAGTCCGGTGTGTGAGGGGAGATGCGCGGAACTCTTAATTAAAAAAGTTGGTTGATTATGACACAGCTTGCTTTAAGGGGCATCTTTTTTAAGGGTTAGCCCTTAGTGCCTGAGCCCAATCAACGCTTAATTGAGCTTTAAAAAATGCTCTCGGTAATGCACGAGCTCGTCAATGGACTCGTGCACATCAGCCAAGGCTGTGTGTTTTTGTTGCTTTTTAAAGCTGCTGTACACATCTGGTCTCCAGCGCTTGGCTAGCTCTTTGAAGGTGCTCACGTCTACATTTCGATAGTGAAAAAAGGCTTCCAACTTGGGCATGTACTTGACCAAAAAGCGGCGGTCTTGGCCAATGCTGTTGCCACACAAGGGTGAAGTGCCTTTGGGCACGTAGGCTGATAAAAAAGAAATAAGCTGATCTTCGGCGTCTGCCTCTTTGATGGCAGAAGCTTTGACCCGATCCACCAAACCGCTTTTACCGTGCGTGCCTTTGTTCCAAGCATCCATTTGATTGAGCACCGCATCGGATTGGTAAATGGCAAACACGGGCCCTTCTATTCGGGTTTGGAGCTGAGGGCACGTCACGATGACTGCAATTTCTATGATGCGCTCGACCTCGGGGTCTAGCCCTGTCATTTCGCAATCCAACCAGACCATATTGAGATCAGATTTAGATAGTGAAAGTGCTTGAGGGTTGGCGTCTGCAGTAAGGGGGTTGTTCATGAACAGGTTGAGGTGATGAATAGTCTTTATCCTACACTTCAGATGCGTTGACTCCATGAACCACTTTGCTGATGAACCCCCTATGATGTTCGAGCCCCTTAACCACCAACCGGCACTTTGGTTCACGTTGGTTTTTTGTGCCCTGTTGATCCTAAATTTAGTTATTAAAACTTGGTTGGCCAGCCGGCACATCAAACACGTGGCACTC
>CAMAWQ010000011.1 GCA_945862005.1 Hylemonella gracilis
CAGGGCGGCTGAGGCTTTTAAAGATTCACCTGCCAGTTGGTGAATAGAGCCATTGCCACAAGAGGCATAAGACAACTTGCCTGGCCGTGCTTTGATGTAGGCAAGTAGCTCTGGCAGCGTAATTGCAGGCACGTTATTGGTGCTGAGTAGCAAAACCGGTGAACGGGCCAACATGGCCACAGGCGTAAAGCTTTTGACCGCATCAAACCGCGTTGCCGGATAAAGTAGGGGATTGATGACCAAGCTGTTGGTGGCCAACACAAGGGTTTTGCCATCTGGCGCAGATTTGGCCACTTGTTCAAAAGCAATGTTGCCACCCGCGCCGGGTTTGTTTACAACCACTACGGTTTCGCCCAGCTCAACCTGAAGACGTCGCGCAACAGCGCGAGCCGCGCTGTCCGCGCCACCGCCGGGCGTAAACGGCACCATGATGCGCAGGGTTGAATCTGTTTGGCTCCAAGCAGTTTGGCCAGTGGCCAAGCACTGAAGCAGCGCCAGCACTAAAGCCCATTGTTTCCATGAATGCATAGGTGTCTCCTAGTTGTTTGATTTAAGAACAGGTGTAATTTTGCTTAGCAGGGGGAGTAACTTTTGATCGGCCAGGTGGCAAAGGGATTCGGCCTGGTGCATGCATTCATTCAGTGCCTGTTCGGTGACCAATTCTCCATCGTAGTCACTTAGGTTGCGTTGTTTGCGCAGGGCGTCCAGAACTCGCACCGTAACGGGGCTAACCCCCAAAGTGTGAACCAAGCAGCCGATGGTGGTTTGGTGGTGTCCGGGCTTGCTGGTGGAGGTGCGCCACCCCTGGGCAAGCAACGCAGCGTCGGCCACGGCGCGAATGGTGGAGTATGCGCAGTCAAAGCGGGTTTCTGGGCTGTTGTCCGTGCGCCGGGCGTCTTGAAGGCGGCTGCTTGCGCTGTTCAGCATTTTCTGCAGCAAAGCGGCAGAAAAAGGTACTTTATCGAGGAGCCCGATACGTCCAAGGTTGTGAAGTTCTGCTTCAGGCATGGAGCTCCCCAATCAACAAAATGTGAGGTTTAGCCAGCAACTCCTGCACGAAGGGGTTGCCTTTGGCTAGTTTATCGGTCCATTCATCAGCCGTCATGACCTTGGGATTGATGTCGCGTCCCAGTTGCGCTTGAGTAGCGTAGGTGGCTTCTACTACTTGGGCGAAACTGGCGCTACCCACTACAAGCAAATCCACATCACTGCCGGAGTGAGCGCTGCCGCTGGCCATGGAACCAAACACCAAGGCCAGCTCGATCTGACCTTCCAAGGGCTTGAGTGCTTGGCGCAACACGTCGGTAAGGCCAGTGGTTTTACGCACCAACGCTTGTAGTTCGGAAAAAACGGGGTGGTCTTGGTTGGCCCCAAAATGCACCTGGTTGCCCACCCGCTCGCTGTGCAACAGACCTACATGGCAAAGTGCATCTAGCTCTTTTTTTAGTGTGCCAGGTGCGGCTTGTGTCTGGCGAGCCAGTTCGCGCAGGTGCATTTTTTGTTCAGGTTGCATCAGCAACAGCGCCAGCACCTTGCGCCGGTACCGGTTGGGAAAAAGCAGATCAGAAAGCGATTGATTTGTTTTCAAAATAGAAACGAATGTTTTTTATTAGAAAACATATTCTAGATGATCAAGCCACTTTGAGGGGAGGCACCGAATACGTCCCCACCGCATGGGCCACAGGCTCCGTTTGCCCTTCTGAATACAAGCTCACTTCGCCCACCACCAATGTGCGGCCGACCTTAATGAGCCTTGCCTTGGCAAGGATGGCTTGGTTGGCTGCGGGTTTGCGCAAAAAGTTGATATTGAGGTTGGTGGTGACTGTGAGCGGCACGATGCCAATTTCGCCCAATATGGCCACATACAGCGCCACATCGGCTACAGCCATCAGCACCGGGCCCGACACGGTGCCGCCGGGGCGCAGCTCTTCAAAACCCACGTCGTGCCTTACGGTGGCGGCTTGGGCCTCCACCGACACCACTTGGCATTTAGATTGCGGAAATTCGGTGGCCAGAAAGTGCGCAATGTCTTGGGCGCTGGCCATCTTAAAAACCAAAAAGCTTTTGGGGGTTGTCCGTCAGAATTTTTTGGCGGGTAGAGGCGTCGGGGGCCCAGTCGAGCAGCAAGTTAAACAGCTGCACCGAACCCACCACATGCGCAAAAGAGAGGTGCGGAAAGTCGCTGCCCCAAATCACGCGGTCTGGCGCGGTTTGCAACACAGCTTGCGCCATAGGCAGGGCGTCGGCAAAGGTTGGGGCGGTGGCCATGCGGTAGGTCCCGGTAAATTTGACCCAGGTTCTGCCCTCTTTAAGCAGCGCCAACATGTCTTGAAACCCTTTTTGCTGCGGGCCCTGCACTGCCAAAAACATGCCCATGTGGGCCAAGCTGTGCTCCACCTTTAACTTGGCAAGCGTGGGCAGCATTTGGTGGGTCAGCCAGCCAGGTAATAAAAAGTCAAGGTGCCAGCCCAGTTCGGCACAACGGGCATCGAGCTTCAAGATGCGGGGCAACATGTGTTCGAGCAGCCCGGCTTCTTCTTTGTGCACGGGCGACACGTTGATTCGGATGCCCCGTACACCCAGCTGGTTCATGTGGCTGAGTTCGGCGTCTGAAATGTCCTCATGCACATCCACAATGCCGCGGCGGATAGCGGGCCGCAGTTCGGCCATGGCGTCCAACATGCAAGAGTTGTCTCGGCCATAGGCCGAAGGCTGCACAAACACAAACCGCTCAAAACCCAAGTGCTGTGCCAACTGCAAATACTGCTCAAGGGGTGCGTGCGGCGGGGTGTAGCGCAACTCCCCATCGTAGGGGTATTGACCAGGCTCGCCAAACACATGAAAGTGCGCATCGCACGCAGATGTCGAGGCTTTAAAAGCAGGTGTGGTGAGGGTTTCAGACATGGGTATTAAAAGACTTTAAAAATTATTCAACCTTGATGCCCGCTTTGGCTACCACGCCCCTCCAAATGCGGGATTCGTCGTCCACTTTTTTGGTGAATTCAGTGCTGGTGCTGGCAACAGCTTTGGCGCCGGTGGCGGCAAACACTTCAATAACCTTGGTTTGCTCCACGGCACGCGCCACACCTTGTTGCAAGCGCTGCACCACCGCAGCGGGCATATTGGCAGGGGCCATCAAGCCAAACCAGTAAACCATTTGGTAGTTGCCATAACCCGCTTCGGTAAAGGTGGGTACCTCTGGAATCAGGGAGTGCCGCTCTTTGCCCACCACAGCCAAGCCGCGCAGGCGCCCGCCCTTGATGTGTTGTGCAGAAGAACCCGCGCTGGCAAGGCCCACGTCTATGCGGCCCGCCATCAGGTCCACCAAGGCGGCGGCCACACCTTTGTAGGGGATATGCGTCATTTCAGCGTTCACGCTGGACAAAAACCATTCAATGGCCAAGTGGGCCGATGAACCTTGGCCGCCCGACCCGTAGGTAAGTGCCTTGGGCTGCTTTTGGGCTGCGTCCACCAAGTCTTTTAAGGTTTTGTAAGGCGCGTCGCTTTTAACCATGATGACGGCGGGGGCCTCGGCGATGGTGCTGATTTTTTGAATGTCTTTGTCGGGGTCGTAGGGCAGTTTGGGGTAGAGCGCAGAAGATACGGCATAAGAGTTGTCGGTCACCAGCAAGGTGTAGCCGTCTGCGGCCGACTTGGCCACCATGTCGGTGCCCAAGGTGCTGCCCGCGCCGCCTTTGGTTTCCACAATAAAGGGCTGCCCCATTTGGTTGGACAGCTCGGCGGCTATGGCACGGGCAGCTGTTTCGGTAAAGGACCCCGCTGCAAACGGCACGATGATGCGCACTGGTTTGTTAGGCCAGTTGCTTGGAGTATTGGTTTGAGCGTGGCTGGTGCCAAGCAACCCAAAAGACAGGCTCAGCAAGCCAGCCAAAAACACACGCAAGCTTGTGGCAGAAGTAGGGGTGATCAAGTTGGTCATAAGAGTCTCCTAGGTGGCTAAGGGGGATGACAGGGTGTGCTGAATTCTCCAAGCTGTCGCTTGAATGCTAGAGAGTACAGGGCGGCCAAACTCAACGCTTAGCGGCTCCAAAATAGTGCGGGTGGGGAGCTGCGAGCAGGCAATAAACAGGGCCTGTGCATCATCCGTCATCACCGTGCGGGCCATGGCGGCCACTTGCTCCGCGGTAATAAGACCCAAGGCATCCACATTGGGCGCGCGCAGGCTGTCAAAGGCGGCCACATCAATGCCCGATTGGTTTAGGTAGGACTTGAGTTGATCGTTCACCTCGTCCTGATAGGGGGTGACCAGCGCAATGCGGCTCAGGCCCTGCGCTTGTAAAGCCAACACCATGGACTGTGCGGTGGTAACCACCGACTTGCCTACCGTTTGGGCCAAGGCATCGGCCAGTTCGGCATCGGCTTGTGGGCCCGACAAAAAGCTCGCTGCTGTGCAACCGTAAGCCAAGATATCGATGGGCGCGCCCACAAAGGTTTGGGCTAATTCCAGTGCCTGCTGCTTGTAAGCTGGAATGGTATCGCGGGTCAAAAGGCCTTTACCACGTGGGATTTTGTGCAGGGTGCACTGCGAGCCAGCGGGTAACCATTGCAGCAACTCGGGCTGCATGGTGGTGTTGTTGATGGGCACCATCAAACCAAAATGAATAGGCGCGCCGTGGGTTGAAGCTTGCATAAAAAAAGAGTGAGTTAAAGACTAGGGCGTAGCGTCACAGAGTGAGCTTGCTGGCGCATACCCGCAGGCAAGGGCCGCCAGTGCAGGGCGCGCAGTTCGCCAAATTCGTGGTGCAAACGCTGCCAGTGGTGCCCGCCGTCGGTGCTTTCAAACAGCTGGCCTAGGTTGGTACAGGTAAAAAGCTGCAGCGGGTTGCTGGGGTGTGTGGCCACGGTCCATACGGTGCTGTTGATGCGCCCGGGCAAGTCCACCGGCTGCCAGTGTTGGCCATGGTCTTTGCTGATGAGCAGCTTGCCGTCGTCTCCGGGTGGGCCGTTGCCATTGGTTAAAAACATCACGCCAGTGTGATCGGCACGTTGCACGATGCTGCGGGTGTACTGCCAAGGCGAATCCAGCTTGACAAAGCTCCAGTGCTCGCCACGGTCAGTGCTGACGTGCAGGCCCCTGTTGGTGGTGGCGTACATCAAACGCTGGGTGGCGCTGGCTGAGGTGGCAGGCTGCGGCATATCGACCAAGGCTATGCCATGCACATCGCAAGACACCAAGCCTTGGTCGCGGGCATGCCAAGTGGTGCCTCCGTCTGGGCTAAAGAAAATGCCGCCAATTTCTATCGTCATCCAAACGGCTTGCGGGTCTAAGGGGTCAAAGGCGATTTGGGTGACCCGCGTGGCGCCCATGTTGATGGTGGAAAAGCTTTGCAGACCGGGCACATCAAGCTTTTGCCAAGTCTGCCCGCCATCAATTGACTTGTGGCAGCCAGCCGGTCTGGTGCCAGCAAACAAAATTTGCGGGTTGTCTGGGTGAATGGCGATGACCCAGATGTCTAACTCACTCGCTCCGTGGTCGGCTTGAATGGCCACGCGGGTCCAGCGCGCGGTGGGCTCATCCCATTTAAACAGCCCCATATCGGTGCCAGCCCAAAGCATTTCGGGCTCAATAGGGTGGCTGGCAAAACTCCACACCCGTGCCTCAAGGTACATGCCCGAGTGGCTGTTGGGGTGCACCCACTGGTGGCCCCCATCCTCGCTGAACCAAGCGGAATGTCCGGCAGTACCTGCATACACATGCAAGTGGTCGGGCATGCGGTGTCTCCTAATCAGTTGGAATGGTGTGGCTTCAATGATAAGCTGACCCTAAATTTAAAAATGAGGGGTCTAAGCATGTTGAAGTTTGAGTTAAGCCGCCGTTTAGCCCAATGCGCGGCAGCCTTGTTGTTGGTAGGTAGCGCTGCTGTGCAAGCCTTTCCAACCAAGCCTGTGCGCATCATTATTGGGTTTCCGCCAGGGGGCGGCATTGACATCGTGGCCCGCATGATCCAACCTAAATTGTCTGAGGGCTTGGGCCAGCCCGTGGTGGTGGAGAACCGCCCCGGAGCGAACGGCGTGTTGGGTATGGATGCGGCTGCCAAGTCGGCCCCCGATGGGCACACCATTTTTTTGGGGACGTTGGGGAACTTCAGCGTGAACCCCGCGCTTTACCCCAGCTTGCCGTTCAATGTCGATAAGCAATTCATGCCGTTGACCCAGCTGGCTTCGGTGTCGTTTATTTTGTATACCAACCCCAACGTGCCTGCCAAAACCGTGCCCGAGTTGGTGGCTTTTGCCAAGGCCAGCCCCAATCCTTTGACCTTCTCTTCTAGCGGCAGCGGCGGCTTGCCTCATTTGTCAGGCGAGCTGTTTGCAGCGGTTAATGGCATCAAGATGACGCACATTCCTTACAAGGGCAGCGCGCCCAGCATCAGCGATGTGATGTCCGGCCAAGTGCACATGACCTTTGAAGCCGCCGCGGCGGGTATTCAGCACGTGAAAAGCGGTCGACTTCGCGCCTTGGCCGCAACCGGGGGCAAACGTTTGGACTTCATGCCTGAGTTGCCCACCATAGCCGAGTCGGTTCCAGGCTTTAAAGTGGTCAATTGGTACGGCATGGCAGTGCCAGCGGGCACGCCTAGAGACGTGGTGAACCGGCTGCATGCTGAAGTCGCCAAAGTGCTGGCAATGCCTGAAATCAAAGAGAAAATGCTGGCCATTGGCACTGACCCCATTGCCAGTACCCCCGAAGAATTCGCCCAGTTTTTAAAGGCCGAAACTTTGCAGTGGGGCAAAGTGGTGCGTGAAGCCAACATCAAACCCGATTGATCTATTTGCCGTGACGATTCAAGCCCATCTTCATCGACTTCATTTGCAGTCCCCAGAGCCCGAGCGCTTGGTGGATTTTTATGTTCAGACCTATGGCATGCACAAATGCCAAGTTCCTACCTTGGCGGCGGTAGCGCCTGGCCGTCAGGTCATGGCGACCAGCGGCGTGGCCAATCAGTTGCATTATTTTTTATACAGTTTGGAAACTGATGCCGCTTGGAGCCAATTCAAGCAACGCGCTGCCCAGGTGCCCCAGGCACATCAGGCCGATATGTCTGCTTTTGCAGAGCTGCCTGCTGATGCCATAGGCTTTAGGGATCCGGACGGCCATTGCGTGGTGTTTGCCAGCGCTAGTGCCTTGAGTGAAGACGCTTTGATGAGTTCAAGTACTTACAACACCGCAGACCAGGCTTTGCCGCCCGCCATGACGCAGCACTTGGGCATACGAACGCCCAATATTGACGCCATGGTCACTTTTTACAGCGAAGTTTTGGGTTTTGTGGTCTCCGACCGCGTGCACGACGATCAGGGCCAGTTGAGGGCGTGTTTTTTGAGAACCAGCGAGCTTCACCATGCCTTGGCTCTGTTTGGCGCGCCCGTGTCTTGCTTCGATCATCAGTCTTTTGAAGCACCCGACTGGGAGGGCCTTAAACAATGGGCCGACCATATGGGCGACTTAAGGCAAGAAATTGTGTGGGGCGTGGGCCGTCACGGACCAGGCAATGACGTGTTTTTTATGGTGCGTGACCCCGACGGCAATCTGGCCGAAATTTCCTCCGAAATTGAGGTGTGTTCTGCCGATCGCCCTATGGGAATTTGGAAACATGAAGAGCGAACCCTCAATTTGTGGGGAAAAGCCATCATGCGCAGCTGATGTACCAGGCGGTCATTGTGGGCACAGGCCCCACCGGCCTGGTGCTGGCGCATTTGCTGGGCAGCTACGGCGTTAAAACCTTAATCATCGACAAAGCCAGCGGGCCAGTTGACGAGGCCCGTGCGGTGACCATAGACGACGAAAGCCTGCGCACCCTGCACGCCACCGGCCTGTTGTCCAAAATTTTGCCCAACGTGGTGTTGGGCTATGGGGTGCACTATTTTTCTTGGCGCAATAAATTGTTTGCCAAAATTGAGCCCCAGTCTCAAGAATATGGCTATCCCAAGCGCAATGCGTTTCGCCAGCAGTTGCTGGTTAAGGCCTTAAGCGACGCGCTGTTGGACCACGAATTTGTAGACCAACGCTTCGAGCACGAGCTGCTGGATTGGCAGCAAGCAGCTCCTTCCCCCGCCTTAAACCTGCGTCTGCGCCACCAAGGACAAGAGCTGCAAGTGCAAACCGCTTGGTTGGTGGGGTGCGACGGCGGCCGCAGTTTGGTGCGCGAGCAGTTGGGCATCAGCCTCAACGGCAGCACCTATTCCGAAAAATGGCTCATTGCCGACCTTATTGGCCGCCACTCTGCTTTTAGGCACACCCGCACCTATTGCGATCCGGTACGGCCCGCCATTCGGCTACCGGGTCCGCAAACCACGGTGCGTTATGAGTTCATGCTGCACCCTGGTGAAGACCCCGACGCTTGTTTGCAAGAGCCTTTGGTGCGGCAGTGGATTCATGACCGCAACCCAGAAGATGCTCAGCTGCAGATTTTGCGCAAGGTGGTGTACACCTTCCATGCGCGTGTGGCCGATGTTTGGCGGGTAGGGCCAGTGCTGCTCGCAGGAGACGCCGCACACCTGACGCCACCCTTTGCCGGGCAGGGCATGAACAGTGGCATACGCGATGCCCACAACTTGGCCTGGAAGCTGGCTGCCGTGGTGCAGGGCAAAGCCCCTGAAGACTTGCTGGACACCTATGAGCAAGAGCGCAAGCCGCACGCTTGGGCTCTGATTCAAATGGCCTTGCGCATTGGTGCGTACATGCAGCCCAAAACCCGCTGGGGTGCAGCGTTGTCTCAAAGCTTACTCAAGCTGGTGTGCCAAATTCCGGCAGCGCGGGATTACATCTTGCACCTCAAGTTCAAGCCCAAGCCACGGTTTGCCAAAGGGTTTTTCATGGCTTTGGCGTCTGGGCACACCGCTTGGGTGCCGCCTGGCCAGCTGATGCCGCAGCCCAAGGTGCAGTTGTCCAGCGGTGAGTTGGTGCTACTAGATACCTTGCTGGGTCAGGGATTTGCCGTATTGCAGTGGAGCCATGAAGCCGCTTTGCCGCCAGGGTTGGTGTTGCCCGGCTTGCCCTGCAAAACCCTGCGCGTGATTCGCCATGAAGACGACTTTATGCAAGAAAGCTCCCCCCAAGTGCTTTGGGTGCGCGACGCCGAAGGCGTGATTGCCAAGCTGCTTGATAGTGCTGCGGCCAGTGCCGTGGTGTTGCGCCCCGACCGCTATGTATTTGCATACCTCAAGCTTTGACATGAGTCTTTAAACCCCCATGCGCTTAGACGATATTTTGTTTTCGCAGGGCTTTGGCACACGTCGGGTTTGTGCGGGCTTGGTTCAGCAAGGACATGTGGAGGTTGGGGGGGTGTTGGAGCATGCTTCTTCAGAGCCCGAATTTCAATTAGAAACCGATGCTGCCAGCGAGTGGGCGCCCGAGCTTTACCCCGATGGTTTTTGTTTTAGGGTCGATGGCCGCATTTGGCGCTACCAAAGTTTGGCCTACGTGGTGTTGAACAAACCCACTGGCATTGAATGTTCCCAAAAACCATCGGCTTGGCCCAGTGTGTACACCCTGCTGCCTGCGCCGCTGCGTCAGCGGCCCTGTCCTGGCAAGGTGCAAGGTGTGCAAGCAGTAGGGCGCTTGGATCAAGACACTACGGGCATGCTGCTGCTGAGTGATGACGGCAAGTTTTTACACCGCATGACCTCCCCCAAGCACCACATGCCCAAGGTGTACGAGGTGAACTTAAAGCATGCGGTAGTGGACGATGTGGCCCAGACCATGTTGGGGCGTTTGCTCGCAGGTGTGGTGTTGGAAGATGATCCGCAACCCGTTAAAGCCCAAGCTGCCGAGCTGCTCAGCCCCACGCATTTGCAACTCACCTTAACGGAAGGCAAGTTTCATCAGGTCAAGCGTATGGTAGCTGCGGTGGGCAACCGCGTGGAGGCCTTGCACCGCTCTCAAATAGGAGGCCTTAAGCTGCCTGAAGATGTGCCCCCTGGGCAGTGGCGCTGGTTGACTGCGCAAGAGTTACAGCAGCTACAGGGCTAAACTCATCGCCAAATGAATATTTCTACATTGCTTACTTTCCGTGCTGCCTCTTTGCTTATTGGGGCGCTGGCGTGTGCTTGCGGTTGGGTTGGGGCGCAAACGCCTGTGGCTCCTGCCTCATCTGCAGCCAAACTTTCGCCGCTGTTTGTGCTCAATTCATTAGATGCCAGCGTGAGCGTGGTGGACCCTAAGACTTGGAAGGAAACCCAACGCATCCCCACGGGTAAAGAGCCCCACCACTTGTACCTGACGCCCGATGAAAAGTCACTCATCATTGCCAATGCGGCCAGCGACTCTCTAACTTTTATAGACCCCCACACCGCCCAGGTGCAGCGCACGGTGCGCGGCATTATTGACCCTTACCATTTGCGGTTTTCGCCCGATATGAAATGGTTTGTAACGGCGGCCAACCGCCTGAACCATGTGGACATTTACCGCTGGGACGGCAATCAACCCATTTTGGCCAAGCGGGTGTTCACCGGTAAGACGCCTAGCCATTTGTGGATTGACAGCGCCAGCACCAAGGTGTTTGCCACCATGCAAGACAGCGACGAGCTGGTGGCGATTGACCTAAACACCCAAAACCTATTGTGGCGGCGCCCCACGGGCCCCATGCCTGCCGACGTGTTTGGCACCTCCGACAACCGCTACCTGTTGGTCGGCATGACGGGCGGCAAGGGCGTGGAGGTGTACGACCTATCTACCAACCCAGTCAAGCTGGCGCATTACATCCCCACCGGCAAAGGCGCGCATGCGTTTCGTTCTGCTGGTGACCGGCGCCATGTGTTTGTGAGCAACCGCGTGGAAAACACCATCAGCAAAATTGATACTCAAACTTTTCAGGTGGTGGATTCTTTTCCTGCCCCCAGCGGGCCCGACTGTATGGACCTCTCAAGCGATGGTCGTTGGTTGTTTGTGACCTCGCGCTGGGCCCGCAAACTCACCGTCATAGACACCGCCACGCGCCATGTGGTGCGGCAAGTGCCGGTGGGCAAGTCGCCCCACGGGGTGTGGACCTTGGACCATGCGCCACGCCAGTAATTTTTTTCAGCTTGCGCTTTTGTTAAGCGTGTGGGCTGTGCTCCCAGCCTTTGCGCAAACCGCTTCGGCACCCTGCAACAAATCGGTCTATCTGACTTTTGACACCGGGCACATGGGCGTGGCTGAAGACATTGCCCGTGTGCTGAACCAGCAGCAAGTGAAGGTTACTTTTTTTGCTGCCAACGAGACCACCAAGGTGGGTGACGGGAGTTTGGGTGAGCACTGGGCCAGCTGGTGGCGTGAACGCGCCGCAGAAGGACATGCCTTGGCCTCGCACACCTTGGACCATGTGTATTGGCAGCGTGACTTGCCTGGCTCAGGGGCGTCTGCCACAAGCGAGTTACAAGCAAGTTTTCAAATGCGCCCGAGTGCGGGGACGCAGGCTGGCAAAAGCACTGCCTGGACAGCTCAGCAGTATTGTCAGCAAATACGTGCCGCCTCGCAAAGGTTGACCCAAATCACTGGCCAAGCCACGCTACCCTTGTACCGTGCGCCGGGGGGGAAAACCTCTAAAGCCTTGTTGCAAAAGGCTGAGCAGTGTGGTTACCGGCATGTGGGCTGGGCCTCAGCTGGTTTTTTGGGCGATGAATTGCCAAGCGACCGTTACCCCAACGCCCAGTTGCTCAACCAAGCCTTGCGCACCATCCGCAACGGCGATATTTTGATGGCCCATTTAGGCATCTGGTCGCGCCAAGATCCTTGGGCCCCGGCGGTGCTGGAGCCTTTGCTGGTGGGGTTGAAAGCGCGTGGCTTTTGCTTCAAGACTCTGCGCGACCACCCCGACTACCAAGGCTGGATTCAAGCGCAGTCCGCTGGGGTTAATGCTGCAGGCGTGAGCTCGGTCCGCTGACTTTTGCCACACTGGGTTGATATGGACTTTATTTTTCAAGCTTGGGCTGGGTTGCAGCAGACGCTGTTTGAGGCAGTGGTGGTGCCGCTGGCTTTCAGCATGGGTCTTGGGCACAGGCTGGAAGAAGCCTTCAACGCCACAGGCTGGTTCATGATGGGCTTGGTGCAGTTGCTGATTCTGCTGGTGGTCTTGGTGCCTTTAGAACGTTGGCGTCCAGCGGAACCGGTCACAGATCCTGCTACTGTGCGCACCGACAGGGTTTACACCTTGTTTCACCGCTTGGGCGGCTTCAGGTTGTTGATGTTTTTCACGCTGCTGCCGGTGTTGGACCTGGGGTTTGCTGCCCTGCGCAACTGGGGCGTGCCCACTTGGCAAATAGACCAAATGCTGCCGGGTTGGACCGACGTGGCCTGGGTGAGTTTGCTCATGTACTTGGTGGTGTTTGACGCCTGCGACTACTGGATTCACCGTGCCCAGCACCAATGGACCTGGTGGTGGCAGCTGCATGCTTTGCACCATGCCCAGCGGCAAATGACCTTGTGGAGCGATAACCGCAACCACTTATTGGACGACATCTTGCGCGATACCTTGCTGCTGACGGTGGCCTACTTGATTGGTGTCGCCCCCGAGCAATTTGTGTGGGTGGTGTTGATCACTCAGTTGAGCGAAAGCCTGCAACACGCCAACGTGCGATTGTCTTGGGGTACTTGGGGAGAGCGCCTGTGGGTTTCTCCAAGATTTCACCGCAGGCACCATGCCATTGGCATCGGGCATGAATTTTCCCACCCTCAAACCCGCCATACCACCCTGGGAGGTTGTAACTTTGGGGTGCTGCTGCCCTGGTGGGACATGCTTTGGGGCACAGCAGACTTCAGCCCCGGTTACCCCGCCACGGGTGTGCGCGACCAAGTAGAGCAGGGCCGAGACTACGGGCGCAGTCTGTGGCAGCAGCAATGGCGTGGCGTGCTGCGTTTGATGGGCCGCGCTTAGCTTCACTTAGCGGGTTTATGCTCTTTGTTGCATGAACTTGTTTCTAGATTCTTTTTGGCGAGCTGTAGCCTATTGCCTGATGCCCCAGGTGATGGCGCTCTCCTTGCTGCCGCTGTGTTTGCTCATCGTGAGCTCAGGGCTGGGCATTTATTTTTTTTGGGATACCGCGGTCAGCCAACTGCAGACCCTCATGGGCGACTGGGCGCTGCTCAGCAGCGTCTTCAAGTGGTTTGATGAGCTGGGCGCTCAGGGCCTGCGCAGCGTCATGGCGCCCTTGGGGTTGTTGATGCTGGTCCTGCCCATCATCATTGTGTTGTCGCTGCTGTCGGTGTCTTGGCTGATGACGCCAGCCATGGTTCGTTTGGTCGCGCAACGCCGCTTTGAGGGCCTCAAGCGCTTGCACGGTGGCTCGTTTGTGCAGAGCATGGCAATTTCATTGGGGCTGTCACTTTTAACCCTGGTGGCTTTGATCATCAGTATGCCGCTTTGGTTGCTGCCGCCCTGAGTTGTAGTGCTGCCCCCACTGCTCTGGGGCTGGTTGGCCTACCGAATCAACTCCTTTGATGTGCTGGCCGACCATGCCAGCACCCAAGAGCGGCACGAGCTGATGCAGCGGCACCGTTACAGCCTGTTGTTCATGGGCGTGCTCACCGGGTTTTTGGGTGCAGCGCCAGGCATGGTCTGGACTGTAGGTGCGATGGCAGTGGTGTTTGCGCCCCTGCTGGTGCCTTTGGCCATTTGGATTTACACGCTGGTGTTTGCCTTCTCCGTGCTATGGTTTACCCACTTTTGTTTGTCGGCCTTGCAGGCCCTGCGTGCTGAAATATCGGCCGAAGAGGGGATGTCTCCTGTAGCCACCTCTGCCAAAGCGCCTGAATTGTTGACCGATGCCCACCCCCATGACCACCACATCTGAGCTTAATTTGTCATCCGCCAAGCCCCCCGTTTTCAGCATCATCATCATTGGCGACGAAATTTTGTCGGGCAAACGTGCCGACAAGCATCTACCTAAGCTGATTGAGCTTTTAGGTCAACGCGGGCTGGCTTTGGCCCATGCCAGTTATGTGGGTGACGACCCTGCGCTTATTACCCAAACCCTAACCCGAGCGTTTGCCTCGGGCGAAGTGGTGTTTTCTTGCGGCGGCATTGGGGCAACGCCTGACGACCACACCCGCCAAAGTGCTGCCAACGCTTTAGGGCAAGAACTGGTGCTACACCCGAAGGCTGATGCCTTGATCCGTGAGCGCATGCAAGACACCGCGCGCGAGCAAGGCACTACTTACGAGCCAGACCGGCCAGACAACATCCACCGCTTGAACATGGGCGTTTTTCCGGCTCAGTCCGAGATCATTCCCAACCCGTACAACAAAATTCCGGGGTTCAGCTGTGCGGGCGCATCGGGCGGTAGAGTTTACTTTGTGCCGGGTTTTCCGGTGATGGCTTGGCCCATGATGGAGTGGGTGCTGGACACCCATTATCGTGTGTTTTTCAGCCAAAGCTCTCAAGTGGAACGCTCGGTCATCGTTTATGGCGCCATGGAAGCGGCCTTAACGCCTTTGATGGAGCATATTGAGCAACAGCACAGCGCTGTCAAGGTGTTTAGCTTGCCCAGCGTGGACCATCCAGAACACGGCCGCCATATTGAGCTGGGCGTTAAAGGCCCGACTCAATCGGTGGACCTCGCTTACCCCGCACTGCTCGAAGGCTTGCACCAGCTTGCCGTTAAGCTTGGCCCCGAATTGGTGCGCGAGCGCTGAAATAGGTCTTGATTGCACCAATAGTGTGCATTTTTATCTTCGGTGGTTTCAACATGGCGCATGTCTGCTGCAAAGTTGGCCTTACACAAAATGACCGGCAACTCGATGCACAATAGAGGACTTAGGCCTTGGGGTGCGGCGTCAAGATTGGCACAAAACCTGCACTTCAATCCTGAAACTTTTTTGACCAACCATCCAACCAGGAGAATTTGATGGCAAAGACCGTCGCAGACGTGATGAAAATGGTGAAAGAAAACGAAGTCAAGTTTGTAGACTTCCGCTTCACCGATACCCGCGGCAAAGAGCAGCACGTAACCGTGCCCATTTCCCACTTTGATGAAGACAAATTCATCGCTGGTCATGCCTTTGACGGCTCGTCCATCGCCGGTTGGAAAGGCATTGAAGCTTCAGACATGTTGCTCATGCCCGATCCCAATACCGCCAACATTGACCCTTTCTTTGAAGAAACCACCCTGTTTTTGAGCTGCGATGTGCTGGAGCCCGGAGACGGCAAGTCTTACGACCGTGACCCGCGCTCTATTGCCCGCCGCGCTGAAGCCTACCTTAAGGCCTCTGGCTTGGGTGACACTGCTTTCTTTGGCCCAGAGCCAGAGTTCTTCATTTTTGATGACGTGCGTTGGGGTGCCGACATGTCGGGCTCTTTCGTCAAGATTGACGAGTACGAAGCCCCTTGGAACACAGGCAAGCAAATGGAAGGCGGTAACAAAGGTCACCGTCCTACCGTTAAAGGCGGTTACTTCCCTGTGCCGCCAGTTGACAGCACCCAAGACATGCGCGCTGAAATGTCGCTCATCCTCGAATCTTTAGGCATTCCGGTTGAGGTGTTCCATCATGAAGTGGCTGGTGCTGGCCAAAACGAAATCGGCACCAAGTTCAGCACCTTGGTGCAACGTGCCGACTGGACCATGCTGCTTAAGTATGTTGTGCAAAACGTGGCCCACGCTTACGGCAAAACGGCCACCTTCATGCCCAAGCCCATCGTGGGCGACAACGGCTCTGGCATGCACGTGCACCAGTCAGTTTGGAAAGATGGACAAAACCTGTTTGCCGGTGACGGCTACGCGGGCTTGTCTGACTACGCGTTGTACTACATTGGCGGCATCATCAAGCACGCTCGTGCCCTAAACGCTATCACCAACCCCGGCACCAACAGCTACAAGCGCTTGGTTCCTGGTTTTGAGGCCCCTGTCAAGTTGGCGTACAGCTCACGCAATCGTTCTGCCTCGATCCGTATTCCTTACGTGGCGAACCCCAAAGGCCGCCGCATTGAGGCTCGTTTCCCAGACCCATCAGCCAACCCTTATTTGGCCTTCTCGGCTTTGTTGATGGCGGGCTTGGATGGCGTGGAGAACAAAATTCACCCCGGCGAAGCGGCTACCAAAGACCTGTACCACTTGCCGCCCGAAGAGGACGCTAAAGTGCCAACCGTGTGCCACAGCCTCGACCAGGCTCTTGAGTACTTGGACAAAGACCGTGCGTTTTTGACTAAAGGCGGTGTGTTCACCGACAGCATGATCGACGCGTACATTGAACTCAAAATGCAAGAAGTCACACGTTTCCGTATGACCACGCACCCCATTGAGTTCGACATGTACTACTCGCTTTAAAGCGTTTGGTATCAGAGGATTCATGCCTCAAACACTTAAAAAAGGATGGCCTGTTGGCCATCCTTTTTTTATTTTTGGAGCAAGTGTTGTGAAACAGCTTAAAAAACTGCCCCTTGGGCTTGTGGTGACGGCGGCTTTGGGGGCTTGGTGTGCTGCTGCTCAGGCCCAAGAACGTATTTTTCGCTGTGGCAACGAATACACCAACAGCGTCCAAGCTGCCCAGCGCAACGATTGCAAGCCTATTGAAGGCGGCAGCTTGACCATCGTTCAGCCCCCCAAGGTTCCTCCCGCGGGTGGCAACACTGCGGCTCGTGCAGGTGCAGCGGGCAAGGTAGATAGCGTCGAGCAGCGCACTCGCGACGCCGAGGCCCGGCAGATTTTGGAAGGCGAACTGCGTAAAGCCGAAATCCGGCGGGACGAGCTGCTCAAAGCGTACAACCAAGGTGAGCCCGAAAAAGAGGGTAAAGAATCTCGTAATTACCAAAAGTACTTAGACCGCGTGGCCGAGATGAAAGCCAATTTAGCGCGTGCGGAAAGTGACATTGCTGGTTTACGCCGAGAGTTGGGGCGTTTGTCCGTGGCGTCGAGTTCTAACGTTCGCTGAATAGTGCCCCACACCCGTTTTTTTGCCTTTGACTTGCTGGCAACGCTGGTAGCGGTGGTACGCATTGATGGGAACCTCGTTTTTGCCAACTCTGAGCTGGAAGACGCTTTGGGTACCTCACAACGCATGCTGATGGGCGAAGACCTGTCTAGCTACCTGACCGACCCAGGTTTGTTGCTCAATGCCCTCAAAGGCGTGGGTGACAACGAGGTGGGCGCGCTGAGGTTTGACGCTTGGCTCAAACGCACCAACCGCGATGTGTTGCCCGTACATGTGATCGTGTCGCAAACAGGCGACCCTTGCGAGCTGGTGGTAGAGCTGCTGCCTATAGAGCAGCAGGCGCGCCAAGAGCGGGAAGAGCGTTTGTTGGACCAGTCCCAAGCCAATAAGGAGTTGATTCGCAATTTGGCTCATGAAATCAAAAACCCTTTGGGGGGTATAAGAGGGGCTGCGCAGTTGCTTGAGATGGAAATCGACTCCAAAGAGCTGACCGAATACACCCGCGTGATCATCCACGAGGCCGATCGGCTGCAAACTTTGGTGGACCGCTTGCTGGCGCCGCACCGCCGCCCCCATGTGGTCGGGGATGTGAACATCCACGAGGTGTGCGAGCGGGTGCGGTCCCTGATCTTGGCCGAATTTCCTAAGGGCTTGCGTGTGGTGCGCGATTACGACACCTCCATTCCCGAGTTTCGGGGCGATCGCGAGCAGTTGATTCAGGCCTTGCTCAATATTGCTCACAATGCCTCTTCGGCCTTGGCGCAACGTATCAGCGAGGGAGATGCCTTGTTGACCTTGCAGACCCGAATTGCCCGTCAAGTTACCATCGGCAAGCAGCGTTACAAGCTGGCACTGGAATTGCATGTCATAGACAACGGGCCCGGTGTGCCGGACTCGATCAAGGAGCGTATTTTCTTTCCGCTGGTTTCTGGCCGCGAGGGGGGGTCCGGCTTGGGGCTGACGTTGGCCCAAACCTTTGTGCAGCAGCATCAAGGCCTGATTGAGTGCGACAGCGAGCCCGGCAAAACAGATTTCAAAATTTTGATTCCGTTGCCCTAAGCTAAGAGGCGGCGACAACAGGGGTAAGGTATGAAACCGATTTGGATCGTAGATGATGACCAGTCCATCCGGTTTGTGCTGGAAAAAGCCCTGTTGCGCGAGCAACTGCCTACCCGCAGCTTCACCAACCCCAAAGAAGTCATTGCCGCTCTGGACGCGGAACAATCTCCGCCCCAAGTGCTTGTGAGTGACATCCGCATGCCTGGGGGCTCGGGCTTGCAGTTGCTCGAAACAGTCAAGGCGCGCTACCCAGGGCTGCCCGTCATCATCATGACGGCGTTTTCAGACTTGGACAGTGCGGTATCTGCCTTTCAGGGCGGTGCTTTTGAATACCTGCCCAAGCCCTTTGACCTTTCCAAAGCGGTGGAGCTGATTCGCCGTGCGGTTAACGAAAGCCAGCGCGAAGAAGTGGCTTTGGAATCTCAGGACAGCACGCCCGAAATGCTTGGCCAGGCACCCGCTATGCAAGACGTGTTTAGGGCCATTGGGCGCTTGAGCCAAAGCAATGTCACTGTGTTGATCACCGGCGAATCCGGCTCCGGTAAGGAGCTGGTGGCGCGGGCGTTGCACAAACACTCCCCCCGAGCGTCTGGGCCGTTTGTAGCTATCAATACCGCGGCTATTCCCAAAGACTTACTGGAGTCGGAACTGTTTGGCCACGAGCGGGGTGCGTTTACGGGCGCACAAACCATGCGGCGTGGCCGTTTTGAGCAGGCCGATGGCGGCACTCTGTTCTTGGACGAAATCGGCGACATGCCTTTTGATCTGCAAACCCGGTTGCTGCGTGTGTTGTCAGACGGACATTTTTACCGGGTCGGTGGACACAGCGCTGTGAAAACCAATGTGCGTGTCATCGCCGCCACCCACCAAAACTTGGAGCAGCGGGTTAAGGAAGGTGTGTTTCGCGAAGATTTGTTCCACCGCCTGAACGTGATTCGCCTTCGTTTGCCCGCCCTGCGCGAGCGCCAAGAAGACGTGTCCATGCTGACCCGCTACTTTTTGCAGCAAAGTGCGAGGCAGCTCGGCGTGGAGCCCAAGCGTATTTCAGAGCCCGCATTGCAACAGCTCACCGCGTTTGAGTTTCCGGGCAATGTGCGTCAGCTGGAAAACATTTGCCATTGGCTCACCGTCATGGCGCCAGCTCAGTTGATTGAGTCTAAAGACCTGCCGCCAGAGGTGCTGCAGTCTTTGGTGGATGAAGTAACGCCGATTTCGGCAATTTCTCCCATAGCCCCCATAGCTTCCACGATACCAACAGAGCCTGCTTTATTAGCGCCCGCCTTACCAGCTTCAGGCGAACCAGATGACTGGCAAACGGGCTTACTCGCTGAAGCCTTGTCATTGCTCAAGGCAGGACGCGATGATGTGTGGGATGTCTTGACCCGTAAATTTGAAACCCAACTCATCGTGGCCGCTTTGTCCCAAAGCCGAGGAAGGCGTATAGACGCAGCCCAGCGCCTAGGCATTGGCCGCAACACCATCACCCGCAAAATTCAGGAACTGGGGCTGGAATAGGCTAGGGCTTAGTCCGCAAGGGTCAAGACCACAGGTGCGTGGTCGCTGGGGCGCTCGTTTTTTCGGGGAGCTTTGTCCACATGGCAAGCTAAAGCACGGCCTTTTAAAGCTTCGCTGATCAATATATGGTCTATTCGCATCCCTTGGTTGCGCCTAAATGCAAAGTTGCGGTAATCCCACCAGCTGTAGTTTTTGTCGGGTTGCTCAAACAGGCGCATGGCATCGTGCATGCCCAATTGAATAAGCTGGCTCAAATGCCCACGCTCTTCATCCGTGCAATGGATAGAGCCGCGCAGACCTTCTGGGTCCCACACGTCGGCATCGTCAAAAGTGATGTTGAAGTCGCCCATCAGCACCAACTTAGGGTTACTTTTAATCTCTGATTGCAGCCAAGTGTGTAGGGCTTCTAGCCAGCGCATTTTGTACACAAACTTGTCTGAATCGGGCGCTTGCCCGTTTGGAAAATACGCCCCCACCACCTGAATGCCGTTGACTTCTGCGCTAATAACGCGGGCCATATCGTCAGCAAACCCAGGAATGTTTCGAACCACCTGCTTCAACGGTGTTCGGGACAAGAGTGCCACGCCGTTGTAGGTTTTTTGGCCAAAGCAGGCACTTTCATAGCCTGCTGCCTGAAATGCCTCAAATGGAAACTTGTCATCCGTGCACTTCAGCTCTTGCAGTGCCAGCAAATCCACAGGCTGCTGAGTCAGCCAATCCAAGACCTGCGGCAGTCGAACGGTTAAAGAGTTAACGTTCCAAGTGGCGAGTTTCAAAACTTAAACCTTATATCAATGCACAAAAAAATACCCCACATTGTGGGGTACTCAGCATGATTTGCAGATCACTCAAACAGTGATCTATCTCTCAGAAGCTGTTCCTAGCACACCACCACCTGTGCTCAGACTAGGTGCTGCGCTTGGTGATGGTGGAGCGCGCAAAGCGTTTGGGTTGCGAGAAGGAGGCGTAACGCCAGTTGGGCCGCCTGCCAGTTTGGCACCCGCTGTTTGCGGACCGCTTGGAACCCCAGGTAGACCTGCTGGACCGCCTGGCAGCTTGCCACCTGCTACTTGGCCTGCGGGTGCACCCGCAGGTACAGGAGGCGCTTTTGCACCAATGGGTGGACCGCCAGGAGAACCGGGTGCACCAGGAGGAACGCCCGGGGGGCCACCTGGAGGACCACCGGCAGGACCTTTGCCCATAGGTTGTCCACCTGGAGCCCCTGGGGTGCCCTGGGGTAAAGGCGGGTTACCTTGGGCCCAAACAGAGGCAGTTAAGCCAACCAAAAAAATGGCAGTAGCAAGATTATTAAGTTTGGAACTTTTTTGGAATGTGGTTTTGTAGTACATGGTCTTGCTTATCTAGTCCTGTACCCAATGTTCAAAGATGGGCCCACAGTGGCGCTGACATTGGTGGTGGGTCCGCCACCACCAATGCTTAAGCCGCCGACTGATCCGCCAAAGCCACCCATCATGCCGCCGCGAGAGCCGCCACCCATGGGGCTGCCTAAGCCGCCACCGCCCATACCGCCGCCGGGAGGGCCAGCTATCATGCCGCCCATGCCACCGCCGCCTGGAGGGCCAGCCATCATGCCGCCCATGCCGCCGCCGGGAGGGCCAGCCATCATGCCGCCCATGCCGCCCATAACTCCACCGCCTCCACTAGGTTTCATGGCCGTATTGGGTTTAGGGAGTTGTTGCAACACATTCTGCATGCCGCCTGGAGGAGCGCCATTAGGGCCACCAGGCATTTGGCCTCCAGGACCTCCAGGACCACCAGGACCACCAGGACCACCAGGACCACCAGGACCACCAGGACCACCAGGACCTCCAGGACCTCCAGGACCACCAGGACCTGCTTGACCTAGGGCAATAAGTGGAGAAGATAAGCAGGTTATAAAAAATAATGAAATTAGTAAATTAGAGAGCTTGGGTTTATCAAGCGTATTGAAGTGCATATTTTTCTCTCGGTTTGTATATTGATATTTCATCTCAGTTCAAGTTGGGTAATGAGTAATCCCCAATCGCTCTCATCAATTGAATCATGCTCTTCAAGTGAAAAGTTTGCGCATCAATCAAATCCACCTCTAACTCACGCTGACGAACGAAATTTTTCGTAGAACGTGTCGAGTCTTTTGCGGTTGTATCGCGCAAGGCCTGAGCATCAAGCAGGCGGACCTTTGATGCGTTGTAGGTAATCAATTGTTGGTTGGCTTCTACAGAGGCACGAGTCAAAATATCTCTAATCAATATTTCTATTTGAGTTTTATTATTACTAGCTTGAACCAAAGCGCCATTTGATAAATTTGCAAGTGGAATAGGGAAAGTTAAGGATAATCCAGCAGTTTGGGCAGTATCTAATTGTCCATAACTACTCGAATAATAAGCGGGTGTTTCGTTAAACCAAACACTGGCCGAAACATCTATCCTTCTGGATTTTTGAGTTAAATCAATGGACGCTTCAGCTGCCTTAAGTGCAGCTCTTGCAGAAATTATGTCACTACGCTTTTCAAAGTCCTCGCGTGTAAAATCTGTTGGAGTTAGATTTTTTATTTGCACACTCAATGTACCTACAGGGTTAGGTAAATCATTGCCACCAATACCAATAATAGAATTTAAGCCTAACGCCAAGTATTTGAAATCATCAACAATACTTTTTTGAATAGCTGCGTGAGTTGCTAGAGCAGCATCAGACTCACTGTCTTTGTAAGCAGATAGTAAATTGCTGCTATTTTGAATAGCTTGCCAAATAAGTTTTAAACGAAGTGCATCAATATAGGCAAAAGTTGCGATACCTTCAACATCTTTAACTGTTAATGATGAGTCAATTTGCGCTTTGGAAATCTCAGTTTCAGCATAGTTAATTCGTGATTGACGCTTGCCCCAGCCTTCAATAGTGCCAGAAAAGGTATATGTATTCGACTGTGGAGAGGTCATAGTGCCGCCCCATGGATAATAAGTAGTAGGAGCGGTGGTGTAAGCGTACGTATCAGCGGGAAATTTTTTGTTGTAAGAGCCTCGCGAAAGCGTAATAGATGGGTTGATATTCGGAATGCTCATCATGTCTTTCATAGCAAGAGCATTTGCTACCCCCAGTTTCTTGGTACTGAGGACTGCGTTCGACTCGGTCACTTTGGACAAAAAATCATTCAGGCTCGTCGTGTAAAGGTTGCTGCCATCAACCAAAAAAACGCCAGGTCTAGGTGCTGCGGGAGATTGAGCAAAAGACAAACTGCATGCAAGAGATAAAGTAAGTAAAGAGAATTTCATGATGTTAAAGCTAGGTTTAAAAGTTCTACGGTGTAATGAAATGCTTAGCTTGGGGAAGTATCTAAAAAATATGCTGATTTAAATCACATTCCAGATATTGAGGTCCAAAAGTTTTCCTTTCCAAATGAGTTGGTTATTAAAAGAGCTAAAGTGGTCTGATAAATCAATGATTTTGATGGCAACTATGGAGTCATGCCCTTTGGTGGGTGATCCATCTGAAAAGGTTTCGACAGTGGGGTCCCAAACCTTGACGCAATTGGCGTCCCCGTTGATGACGGCTACGCACTCGTGGTAGACAAGGTCTTGGTGTGTCCAATAGCCGCCACCCTCGTCTCTCCACATATGCTCAAAATCTTGAACCATGTCTTCGGAATACATCTGCACCATCTGTACGCTGAAAGATTTTTGGCCAACCGCCGCTAAGCTTTCAATGGTCAGTGCAGATAGAGTTCCGCAGTCCAGCACGGTTTTCTTCACAATTTGGCACCAATGAATAGGGCGCTCTAGCGGGCCCCATTCCCATGTGCTTTTCATCCAAGGGCTGGGTAAGCTGGAAATAGCGTGATGCACCTTGGATAGGCCCGTAAACCACTTGTGTGCAACATGACAGCATTTGGCTTTATGTGAACTGATGACAGTAGGGCTTAAAGATTTAAATTTATCTAGTGCGGATTGCAGCCCTAAATGTTGGGCCTGTTGAGGTTCTATAGTATTCAAATACTCAGGATTAACTCTCTGATTCATGGGATTCTCCATTGCCAAATTTGTAACTCATACTGGATTCATAGGCGCCTGCGTGTGAAAAAATGAGTAAGTCATCTTCCTCAATTCTTTTGGGTAGCAAAATGCCGTTGGCCAATATGTCGTGCTCCATACAAATTCGGCCCAAAATTCTGCCTACGCCCGTGGTTAGTTTGGCAATATCGCCTGACTTATTGACGTGGTAGACGCTGCGTCCGAAGTCAACAGCCAAAGGCAGTTCAGCCAAACAGGCATCAGACACCACCTCATAAACAAAATCTTTACCACGTTTTTCTAGAACCCTGGACACTAAAAACTGAGATTGCTCACAAATGGCCTTACCGGGCTCGATGATGATTTCATCTGCTTTAGGAAAGGTTTGGCAAATTTCGTCTGTCAATTGCTCAAGCGCATTGCCAGCGAAAGGGATAAAGCTTTCGTGGGTCCAGCCGCCACCAATATCGATGATGCGAATAGGCTTTTCACACAACTCTTCCATCAGCTTGGCTTGTTGCAAAAAGGCTCGGGTTTGGCTTAACCACACATCGTGCCCGTTGGAGCTGCTTTGGTGGTGTTGGTGAACGGCAAAGCCCACATCTGCGGGCAGCAGCTTTCTCACTACTTTGGCAACTTCTTGATAGTCTTCAAAGCTTTCTAAGCGGATGCCAAATCTAGAGCTGCTCTCAAAGGGCTTGAGCCTCAAGCCAATATGGGCTGCGGGGGAGGGATTTAACTGGCACAGCCTTTTTAAAGACTCTATGCTGTCCGCAAAAACCACATGAATTTTGTTGCCATGTAAGTCTTTCGGGTTAAGAGGAACGGGGCCGTTGTACACCATGTTTTCAAATGAATGCCCCACCTTGTGAGCAGAAAGCAGTTCATTAGCGCTGATGCCCTCTGCCCTAAAACCATACTCTAGAGCCAGCTTCATGAGCCTTGGGTCTGGGTTGGTTTTGATACTGTAAGCAGGGCTGAACTTGATGTTTTTAACCCGTTTAGCAAAGTTGCTGATCAACTCAAAAGGAGCTCTGGCGCGCTCTTCTACATAATGACGAAACGGCGTTTCTGTATTGGAGTTGGGTTCTGAGAGTTGCTTAAAAACAGGCGCAAGGCAATTCAGCTCTTCTTTAGTGAGTTTTTCAAACTTTTTGAGTTTCTGGTCTTTGGCATTTGATTTTGAATTCTCTTTTGAAATTCTTTGCATCAACTGTGGCAGGCCACCAGGGTTGATACTGGTGAGTTTGTGAACGCCCACCCCTTTTCTTTTGGATTTAATTACGGGAGGCGCGGGCAACTGCATGTCGTTAGACACAGGAACTTCAATAATCAAACGGGTGAATTGATGGCTTTCAGCCTCTGACTTTAAATGGGGTATTCCAGTTGCGGCCTCTACCAACATTCCAGGCAAGTTGATACCGGCCAAGGTGGCGCCATAAATCCAAGCGGGAAACCTGTAGTTGAGGTCGATGAACCAGAGTTGGCCTTGTTCATCGCGAACAAACTCAAGTTCTCCGCCACCGGTCCATTGCAGTTTTTCAACAAAGGTGCTGATGTCTTCAAACAAGCCTGTTGGGCAGGCATTAACTTCTCCAGACCAGCACTTACCCTCGTCGGTCATTTGGCGTTTTTCCATAAAGGCTGCACCCAGCAGCTTGCCTTTGTAGGCTGAAAATGCCACGGTGACGTCTAAGCCTGTAATTTCTTTTTGAAGAAAAAAGTGCTCCTTACCCCATGTTTTCAAGAGACTGTCCCATGTGGCGAGCAAATTAGGCCAGTTGTAAACTTTCCTGGCATCCATCATGGGGCCTTTGAGCCACACCCGCCAACCATTGCTCACTGCAAAGTTGTAAATTTCTCTAGGGTCGGTTTTTAAGTCCAGATACTCTGGCGCTTTTGAGGGCAGATACTCATGCACATTGGGAAATGGCTTTACGGTTTCCGTAAAGGCCTCTAAGCTTGGTGATAGCACGTTGGGTATTTGGTGATTTGAAAGCCATCTGGCCTCAAAGTCAGACCCCGGAATGAAGTACCCAGAAGTTTCGTCAAGGCGGTCTTTGATTTGATTTAGATGTTTATCTAAATCAATATCGCCCCAAGGACGAGTGAGCCAAACATCATCAAAATACGGGCTGTGCAAGCCTGTTGAAAATGCAGACTGGTCTTTGCCGATTAATATGGAATTAGGGTAGCCCGCTTTAATGGATCTGGCGATTCCAACACCGGGAGCAGGGCTGGAGCCCGTATGACAAGACGAGATGATAATTTGAGGTGGGTTCATGGCTGATATGTTGTAATGGATTTTTTATATAACCTTCACTAAAGTTGTTATGGGATCATTTGATTCCTCCACATCTTGAAATAATGCCCTTGCTTTTGTATCAATTCGGAATGCTGACCTTGTTCTACAAGGGCTCCCTGATCTAAAACGATAATTTTGTTAAATTCTTGAATGGTATTGAGCCTGTGCGTGACCGCAATAATGGTCATATCGTCTTTAAGGCGGTAAACGTCTTGAACAATCGAGGCTTCTGTATTGGCATCTAGCGCAGATGTAGATTCATCCAATATCAAAATACTAGGATTTCTGACAAGAGCGCGGGCAATAGCCAGCCGTTGTTTTTGTCCGCCAGACAGTTTGGAACCGTTATCTTCAATCAGGGTGTTGTACTTGAGCGGCAGTGAATCAATGTAGTCGTGAATTTGGGCTTTTCGGGCGGCATGTATGACGTCTTCATCGCTGGCATCAGCTTTTCCAATCAGTATATTGTCTTTAATACTGATGTTCAATAGATAGACATCTTGCAATACCATACCGCATTGGATTCTCAATGCTGGTTTATGAATGGTATTAATATCTACTCCATCTATAGTAATGGAGCCCTTAGTGGGTTCGTAAAATCCGGTAAGCAGGTTAAGAAGCGTGCTTTTGCCTGAGCCAGTTTCCCCCACAATGGCAACGCTAGTTCCTATTGGGATTTCAAAACTGATATTGTTTAAAACCAGATCGTTATCTGGATATTTAAAACTGACTTGGTTGAAGCTGATGCAGTTGCGTGCTTCAAAATGGGTTAACGAAGCATTTTCTTGAATGGCTGAATGATTTTTTATCAAATACTGGTCAATATCTATAACTTTATGTTTTACAGACATCACGATGGCATAAAACTTAATAGCGGAATTGGTGCCAGCTGCCACGCTGCCCAAAAGCGTGATACACCCAAAAAAAGAACCGAGGGACAAGTCTTGATCAATCACAAAAGCAGCGCCCGTACCCACCATCAGAACCAAGATGATATTGACGCTGTAAAGTGAAAAAAGTGGAATCAGGGACGCGTTGTAAACGTAACCCGAGGAAGCTTTTTGAAGGGCAGTATTGTGTTGGCCAAATGATGCGTTGATTTTGTGCTCAATACCAAAAGCCCTGATGGTGTTTCTGCCATTAATGGCATCTTGCAGTGCACCCATAAGCTTTGATTCCGCATTAATTTTGCCAATTGCATAATGCGTCACCCAAGGACCTAATTTGGCCCCGCTTAAATAGCTTAAAGGAATTAAAGCGGTTGCAACTAGAGCGATACGCCAATCTAATACAGATATGGTCAGCAAGCAGCCTATAACCACTAAAACGCATTCTATGAGCGGAGGCAGTGCAAAGACCAGCGCTGTTTCAATAGCGGCTAATTCAATAGAAAATTTGGCAAGAAGGTCGGAGGCTTTATTTTTGATAAAAAATAAAGGGGGCTGTTCCAAAATATTGGAAAACATGTTTTGCCTCACTCTACCAAAACCTTTAGTGCCAATGTTGGACACCAATTTGTCTTGAATGATTGCGGTGGCGCCACACATTAAAAACAATATCAATATACCCACCATGATTTGTTTAAGTAAATCATGACTGTGTTCAGGCACTGCTTTATTAAAAATGACCGCAAAAGCTACAGGGTAACTGACGTAAAGCAGCACCTGCATAGCAATACACGCACCGATGGCGGTGCATTGCAGGGGGTAGGGTGCTAGAACCCGAACGACCCATTTGGAAAGGTAATAATTATGCGAATTACCTATCGCGCTTGGCCAAGCCATGTGTTGTATATGATTTTTAGGGGTCAACCCTAATCATATCAACATAGATTTTGCATTTGTGGAGCCTGCCTTAGCGTATGCAAAGTTTATTTATCCATTTAAACCGTTTCACTTAAATATGAAATGCAGCCAATATTCCCACGGCCAAACCCGATGCGCCGCCTAGGTACATGGCGTATTCAAGCCATTTTTGGCGGGTTAAAAGTGCAATGGCGGCCAAGGCAATGGCCACCTGAAGGACGGTGGTGGCTTGTGCCCAGCGGTGGTGCTGGTGCATTTGTTCATCGCTTTTGTGGTCCCAATCAGTGGCTTGGGCCTCGTGCTTTTCAGCGTCGCGTTTGATTTCGGCTTTTTCTTTTTCGTAGCGTTCAATTTTGCCTTGGTACTTAGCCTTGTCTTCTTCTTTGGGCGCTAAGTCGCGGGACACCTCGGCCAAAGACTGTTTGGTGCTCTTGGCTTGAAAGTAATTCCATTGGTTAGAGGCGGCTGTTTTTTGCAGCGCCGCATTGTTTTTGAACAAAATGGCATCGGCCTGTGTTGCGCCACCCATGTAAGCAAATAGGGCGCCCACGGTGGCAATGATGGCGGTGAACATGGCTATTTTGTTCGTGCTGCTGTTCCCATCTTCATGACCGCTGTGCCCCTGTTGGGCATGTTCGAGTTCGTGGTCGTGTGGGCCGTGTACATGAAATCCGCCTCCAGACATCGGGTGCGCTCCTGTTAAATGATCAAAATGATAAAAATAGTTATGTGATGTGTGCGCTGTGAAGTTACATCAACTTGGTGTACCTGACGAAACTGAAGTTCAATCCCGTACGCGAGGTATGCCTTTGCCTAGACACCTCTTGCCATTCGCTGCCCAGAGGCGGCGCAAAGGCGTCTCCCTCAAAGTCGGCTTCAATTTCGGTGACAACTGCAGACGTCGCCAAAGGTAAGGCCTGTGCATAAAGTTCTGCCCCGCCCATCACCCAAGCCAGTGGGGCGCCCATGCAGGCTTGAATGGCGGCCTCTAAGCTGTGTGCCACCACGAGTAAGCCTGAAGAGTTAGGGTTGTCCGAAGCCCCCTCTACGCCTGCTGACCAGTTGGGTTGTCGGGTCAAGACCACATTGAGCCTGCCAGGTAGGGGACGAAATTTTTCGGGTAAGGAGTCCCAGGTTTTACGACCCATGATGACGGGGCTACCGAGCGTGGTGCTTTTGAAGTGCGCCAAATCTTCTGGCAAATGCCAGGGCATGGTGTGGTCTTTGCCAATCACGCCATTTCGGGCGCTGGCCCAAATCAGGTGCAGCTCGGTCATTACACCGCCACCGCCGCTTTGATGGCAGGATGGGATTGGTAGTTGAGCACTTCAAAGTCCTCAAATTCGTAGTCAAAAATAGAAGGGGGCCGCCGCTTTAGTTGCAAACTTGGGGCAGGGTAGGGGTTGCGGCTGAGCTGCAACTCCACTTGTTCGTGATGGTTGCTGTAAACGTGGCAATCGCCACCGGTCCACACAAAGTCGCCCACCTCCAAGTCGCATTGCTGCGCCACCATGTGTGTGAGCAGAGCGTAGCTGGCAATATTGAAGGGCACGCCTAAAAAGATGTCGGCGCTGCGTTGGTAGAGCTGGCAGCTCAGGCGGCCTTTTCCGCCAGGGGTGTTGCTGGGCGCCACGTAAAACTGAAAAAACGCATGGCATGGCATGAGCGCCATTTTGTTCAGGTCGGCCACATTCCAAGCGCTCACGATGATGCGGCGTGAATCAGGGTTGGTTTTTAAGGTGTGGATCACTTGGCTGATTTGGTCAATATGCGCTTGGGGGTCCTCAGCGGTTGGGGCAGGCCAACTGCGCCACTGCACACCGTACACAGGACCCAAATCGCCGTCGAGTCGGGCCCATTCGTCCCAAATGCTCACGCCGCGCACTTTGAGCCAATGGTTGTCGCTAGATCCATTTAGGAACCACAGCAGTTCATAAATGATGGACTTGAGGTGTACTTTTTTAGTGGTGACCAGCGGAAAACCATGGGTCAAGTCAAAACGCATTTGATAGCCAAACACGCTGCGCGTTCCGGTGCCGGTGCGGTCGGTTTTTTGAACGCCGTGGGTATACACATGCCGCATGAAGTCTTCGTAGGGGGTGGAAATGACGCTGTTTGAGCTGATGGCGGGTGTCATAAGTCTGGTAGGGAGTTCTATGCCTTAGGTTCGAAGCGGGCTGCTAAGTGTTTGATCTTAAGGTCAGGGAAGGGATGAATTACATTAAACGACATGGTCGACCAAGATCCACAACCTTTAGTTCCAGATGAAGAGGCTTCGCCATTTTCAACCCCATCAGAATCGGACCGCCGTCGGAAAGAGCGCAAGCCTTTAAGCGTGCGGGCGCGTATGGCATTGCAGGGCAAGCCCCCGCTGGAAATTCGCACGTTTGACATCAACGCTGGTGGAGTAGGGGTGATTACGGAGGTGAATTTACCTGTGCACACGTTGTGCAATGTTTTTTTTAAGCTGCCACAGCCTGA
>CAMAWQ010000012.1 GCA_945862005.1 Hylemonella gracilis
CGCAATGCTGTGTTCCAAACAGCCAGCATCAGCGGCCCGACTATGGCCCATACCGACACCGCTCAACTCTCGGCATTCAGAACCGAAGTGACGGTGTGGCGCGCACTGGAAATGGCCGTTCGCGAGGTCACCGCTGTGTACACCAGCCCTGCCAGTGGCGGTATCTTCAATGTGCGCGTGGCGATGCGCCAGCGCGTTCCTGGCGAAGCTCGTAACGCCATCGCGGCGGTATTTGCCTGCTTGGCCAACGTCAAGCATGTTTTTGTGGTCGATCCTGACATCGATATTTTTTCAGATGACCAAATGGAATGGGCGCTGGCCACGCGTTTTCAGGCCGACCGTGATTTTGTGCTCCAAAGCGGGATGCGAGCCATGCCGCTGGACCCGTCCCTTGAGGGCTCGCACCAAACCGCGAAAGCAGGATTTGATCTGACCTTGCCTTTTTTGCGATCCGATGCGCAGCGACCTATGGAGCACCGTATTCCCGCACCGCCGAACTTTGATGGCGTGCGATTTGAGTCTCTGCAAGCGGCGCTGGAACACGGGCCCAAGTTGTTCGTAGAGTTAATGTCTGCGAGCAGCAGCCGCGACGGGCGCGAGGTATTGCGTTGGTTGGAAGACGTGGCGCTTAGCCGCCCGATCGTGCGAGATGGCGAAGGGCGTTACCTGTTCGCCTGAGAGATTGAGTCCCCTTTTTGGGGAAATGAGTCAACAAATTTAATAAACCCAAGGAGGCAAATCGTGAACCTATTGAATTCCAAAAATAATCGCAGGCTCGGCTTAGGGCTTGTTCTCACTATAGCTTGTTGCATGTTCGGATTTGCGAAATCAGCACAGGCTCAAATTCCTACCGCCGACTATCCGAATCGACCCATACGCTTCATAGTGCCCTACACGCCCGGTGGACTGGGTGACAGCTTTGCACGCGCCCTAGGACAGGGTCTGAGCGAGCGCTTGGGGCAACCAGTGACCATCGAAAACTTGCCTGGCGCCAGCCAAGCTATTGGAGCTGAGGCGGCTTCCAAGGCGCCCGCTGACGGCTACACCTTGTTCATGGGAACGCAGTCGGGTCTAGTTCTCAATAGCATTGCGCGCAAGAAGTTGCCCTTCGACCCGGTGAAAGACTTCGCTCCGGTGTCGATGTTATTTTCCTCACCGCTGTTTCTTGTTGTTCATCCGAAGGTGCCGGCCCAATCGCTGGCGGAACTGATCGCTTTAGCCAAAGCCCGACCGGGCTATTACACGGTGGCCACGATCGGAGAAGGCACTTCTACCAACCTCATCTCAATGATGTTTGAGGCCAAGGCAAGTGTAAGTATTTTGCAAGTGCCTTATAAAGGTAGCGCACCGGCCATCAATGACTTGTTGGCAGGAACAGTCCATATGATGTTTGAAGGCGGCGCTTCGGCTTTGCCACATGTGCGCCAAGGCAAACTGCGGGCACTCGCTTCTTCAGCTGAAAAACGAAATGAACGCGCTACGCCGGGTCTTCCCACTATGTCTGAGACTTTGCCAGGGTTGGAGTTGGAAACCTGGTTCGGCGTGGTGGCGCCAGCGGGTGTCCCTCGCGCCATCATCGACAAGCTGAACCTAGAAATCAAACAGGTTCAGCGTTCGGCTCGAATGCAAGAAATGGCGGCTAATTTGGGGGCAGATATTTTTATGAGTACGCCTGAGCAAATGGGCTCGCGCATTAGCTCTCAGCTGACAGAGTTCGCCAAAGTGATGAAGGATGCGGGGATTGAACCGAAGTAAGTTGCCGTTAGGTCAGAACTCCAGTTTGGTCGTCTGAACCGGGCATAAACCTACCCACGTCGGTCTCCGTCTTTTTAAATCACAGAAGTACGCAATTCGAATGCACGTGTACTTCGCTTACTATCAGTTAGATTTTTTACTACTGACTATTGATTAATGAACTTGAGTTTGAACGTTCGGCAACTCAAGGCTTTCCTTGGCGTTGCTGAAACCTGTAACTTCACCAGGACAGCCCAAAAGTTGCACATAAGCCAGGCAGCGCTGAGTTCGAGTATTCGTGAGCTAGAGGGGCAGCTTTGCTGCCGGCTGTTTGAGCGCACTACGCGCAGCGTTGAACTGACCGCCGCGGGACGCGTGTTTTTGCCGGTTGCAACTACCGTAGTTGGCAACCTGGAGGCGGTAACACATCAGCTCCAACACTTTGGGCAATACGGGGTCTCACGGCTCAGGTTGGGTTTCACGCCGATGCTGGCCTCTAACGTCGTGCCAGACTTACTTGATGAATTTCAGCGCCAATTTCCTTCAGTGCTGGTGGAGGTTGTAGACGCGGGTCCCCATGAGCTTCAGCAGTACGTCGACTCCGATGAACTCGATGCAGCCTTTGGCGCCTTTGAACAGAAAATTTCGGGCATGAGCCAGCTTCAAATCATACCGGCCACGCTCATGCTGGTCTATACCGACCAGTTTTCTGACGTCAAAGAGCTCATCACTTGGCCGCAGGTCTTTGAATATCCCCTGATTACCTTGTCAGACAAGAGTCCGATCCAGCAACTGGTGAACGCTATGGCCAAGAGGACGACAACTGACATCCACTCCAGAATGGTCGTCAATCAGCTGGACACAGCCCTAGGCATGGTTGAAAAAGGATTCGGTGTTGCCGTCTTTCCTTCATTCGCCCAGACCGCATGCCGGCGTTATAAGGTCCGCACAGCCAGCATTTTCCCCCCCGCCAACATCAATTACTTTCGCATCATGAAGGCCGGCAAAGATGCAAGCGCAGCTATCGACGGCATTACCCAATTGCTGATTCCGCGTTTGCACCGTTGCTGAATCAGTTGGCGGTGGCGCCGGTGATACTCACCCCACGCGACCATTTTTTAACTTTACGTCGACGAAACGGGAGAATTCATGAGCTAATCCACCTTGGGGGACGACGACGAGATTGGTAAGCGCTCAATTCACCACGCACTATCGGTCTAAGGTGAATTACATGATGCTTGTGTCCATGAGAACAACCTAGATACAAGTGATGCAGAAAGCAGCCAAGCAATCACCGAGCAACGAGGGGTCTGTGATAAATAGACGCAGAGTTTACAGGCGTTTGTTACCTTTCAAGTCGAAGCGGTTGTGGCAAGTACGGTGACAGCGATGCCGACAAAGGCTTGCGGGGCATAAAGCAAATCTGACGCCTTATCGGTACTTATCCGAGTCCAAATGCCCAATAGTATTTCTGTCTATCTTAATAAGCGCATCATGCCGGAGTTGTAAGGTGTTTATGCAAATCCTCAGACATTATCGGATGTCTAGGCTTGACTTGGGCCTGATAAAATTTTAACTAATAACTAGAGCTAAGGCTCTTTGCGGCAAGATATGCAGAAATGATGGTTGGACTATTCATTTAAAAACTTCCCAATAAGCGCAACAGCTCGTCATTTTTGAATGTACGTTGCTACAAGAGCAATGTACGTTATGCAATTGTTGAAGCTGCTTTAATGCCTGGACATCGTGACTCATTTGGTAATTGCCAAATAAACTTTTAAATTTATAAGGGGTTTGAATTGAGTAATGTTGTTGATTCGCTCATTGCTGATCCCCATCCACTGAAACTGCCGCAGCGACGCTTGATCGTGGGGATCAGTGGGGCCTCTGGAGTTGTCTACGGTGTTCGCATCTTGCAGGTTCTGCAAGGCTCGGGCATTGAAACCCATTTAGTGATGAGCGACTCCGCCAAAATGACCTTGGCCACCGAGTCAAATTTAAGCGTCAAGGAAGTCGAAGCACTGGCCACCGAGGTGCACAGCGCCAAAAATATCGGAGCTACCATTTCTTCGGGTTCATACAAAACGATAGGTATGGTGATAGCGCCCTGTTCGATTCGGTCTTTGTCTGAAGTAGCGTACGGCATGACCAGCAGCTTGCTTACCCGTGCCGCTGATGTCGTGCTTAAAGAGCGACGTCGGTTGGTGCTCATGGTGCGCGAAACACCGCTGCACAACGGTCACTTAAGGGCCTTGCTGCAAGCCGCTGAAAATGGCGCGATCATCATGCCGCCGGTGCCGGCCTTGTATGCCAGACCTGCGTCTCTGGATGACATGATCAATCACACAGTGGGGCGTTGCCTGGACTTGTTTGAGATTGATACCGACCTGGCCAAACGTTGGGCCGGCATGGGCAAGTCTGGCGCGTCCACTACTGGTCCGGCATGCTAACTTTATTTGTCTACTACAAGGTGCCTGTTGACGAGCATGCGCATTTTCTTGCGCTCGTAGACAAGTTCGAACAGGCACTGCAATTGAAATGGCCGGCCCTCGAGGTGGAGATTGCCCAACGCCCCATCCCGTCAGCGGAAGGCCTGGAAACTTGGATGGAAATCTACAAGTATCCGGGTGGTCTGACCGAAGAGATCATGGCCTACATTGCGCAGCTTGCCGCCGACATGGGGCTACCCCCAAAACGGGCGAGCGAAGTGTTTGTTCAGCTCCGCCGCTGAGAGCTGCAACTTCTGTTTGAAGTGATAGTCCGTCATGTATTTCGTCGTAACGGCAACCATCTTCTCCATCGAATCGGCGACGGCGGCTTCTTAAGCAATGTCACTTATTCCGTAAAAATTCGGTGAAACCGTCGCCGTTCTTTGCATAGTTCGGCTGCGAAGTTTTTATACGGCGGGTGAAGCCAGATTTTTTTGGCTGGAATCAGGCGCAGCTATTACTCAACAGTCTCCAGCAAAACTGGCCGAACGCCATAGCGGCTCAGGCAGTCAATGGGTAACTGACGTGGGGTAGGGGACACAATCTTCGAGGCCAGTCTTTTGCACTCGATCTAGGGCAGAATCTGAAGCAGCACTCTTAATAGCCAACTGAAGTTTTTTGCCGCTGCGCCTCACCCCAGTCGATCAATTTCTTCCTGTCCTTGAAATCTAGGCGCATGCGCAAAAGCTGATGCATGCCCGAGATGGCCTGATCTTGGATCGCCTTGCCTCAAACCGGACGGTACACTTTGTATGGGCGTTGCTTCAGCGACAATTTTCGCAACCCTTCATGCCTTCTAGTTGAGTACAGACCATGACAATCAAGACCTTGCATTACCAAAGCGGCTTTGCGAACGAATTTGCTAGCGAGGCCTTGCCTGGGGCGCTGCCCAAAGGCTGCAATTCGCCGCAAAAAGCGCCTTATGGGCTGTACGCCGAGCAGCTGTCTGGCACTGCCTTTACCGCACCGCGCCACAGCAACCGTCGCTCTTGGCTGTACAGGATACGTCCAGCGGCCATACACCTGCCGTTCGAGCGCCTTCCAAACATTCGTTGGCTGAGTCGCTTTGACGAAGTCCCGACACCGCCGAATCAGTTGCGCTGGGACCCTTTGCCCATGCCTGATGCCGTCAATACACCCACAAATTTTGTCGACGGCATGGTCAGCATGGCCGGCACTTCCAGCTGCGGCATTCATTTGTATGCGGCCAACCAATCCATGGAGACGCGCTTTTTCTACAACGCCGACGGTGAGATGCTCATCGTGCCGCAAGAAGGCCGCTTGGTGCTAGCCACCGAGATGGGTGTGATCGAGGTAGAGCCGCAAGAAATTGCGGTGATTCCACGCGGTGTCCGCTTTCAGGTGCGTTTGCCCGATGGCCAAGCGCGCGGGTACGTCTGCGAGAACTACGGCGCCCTGCTGAAGCTCCCAGACTTGGGCGTGATCGGCTCCAACGGTCTGGCTAACCCGCGTGAATTTCGCACCCCTGTGGCCGCTTACGAGGACCTAGAAGGCGACTTCGAGTTGCTCACCAAGTTCAACGGCCACATGTGGTCGGCGCGCATCGGACACTCGCCACTGGACGTGGTGGCGTGGCACGGCAACTACGCGCCTTATAAGTACGATCTGCGCCGCTTCAATGCCATCGGGTCGATCAGCTACGACCATCCGGACCCGTCGATTTTTCTGGTGCTGCAGTCACCCAGCGACACCCCGGGTGTGGACTCGATTGACTTCGTGATCTTCCCACCGCGCGTGCTGACCATGCAAAATACCTTCCGTCCGCCCTGGTTCCACCGCAACGTCGCCAGCGAATTCATGGGTTTGATCCACGGCGCTTACGACGCCAAGTCCGAAGGCTTTGTGCCCGGCGGTGCATCACTGCACAACTGCATGACTGGTCACGGCCCGGATGCAGACACGTTTGCCAAGGCCAGCGCAGCCAACACCAGTCAGCCCGACTACATCCAAGGCACCATGGCGTTCATGTTCGAGACGCCGGCTGTCATACAACCCACGCGTTTCGCGCTGGAGTCGGCTCAGCTGCAACCCGAGTATTACCGCTGCTGGCAGGGGCTGAAGAAACACTTCGACCCGACCCGTCCTTAAATTGATCTTCCCTAAGTACAAGAACGCTATGCCAATTTTGAACGAAACACATGACCCAGCCCTGCGCAGTTGGGTCGCATCGGCCAACCAAGCGCAGACCGATTTCCCTATTCAGAACCTGCCCTTCGCGGTCTTTCGCCAGCAAAACAGCACCGAGGCTTATCGCGGGGGTGTGGCCATCGGTGACCAAATTCTGGATCTGGCGGCAGTCACTGACAGTGCTGTCTTTTCTGGAGCTACAGCGACTGCCGTTCAAGCCGCCTCTGGCGACAGCTTGAATGCGCTGATGGCATTGGGCCAGCCGGTTTGGTCGGCGTTGCGTCTGGCGCTGTCACGCGCTTTGCGCGATGGGGCACCGGAGCAGACCAAGCTGGCAGCTTGCCTGATTCCGCAGGCCGCAGCTGAGTTCAGCCTGCCAGCGCGCATCGGCGACTACACGGATTTTTATACATCCATACATCACGCCACCAACATCGGCCGCCAGTTCCGTCCGGACAATCCACTGCTGCCCAATTTCAAGTGGATTCCTATTGGCTACCACGGCCGTGCGTCCAGCATTGGTGTGTCGGGCCAGCGCTTCCCCCGGCCACTCGGGCAAACCATGGCGCCGGGTGCCAGTGCACCGTCGCTCGGCCCGTGCAAGCGGCTGGACTACGAGCTTGAATTAGGTATTTTTGTCGGCAGCGGCAATGCGCTGGGTAAACCCATCGCCATAACCGAGGCAGAGTCCAGCATCTTCGGCATGTGTTTGCTCAATGACTGGTCGGCAAGAGACATTCAAGCTTGGGAGTACCAGCCGCTCGGCCCGTTTTTGTCTAAGAATTTCGCCAGTACGATTTCGCCATGGATCGTGACGCTGGAGGCCTTGAGTCCTTACCGCGTCGCTTTCACACGGCCCACGGACGCTCCGCAACCGCTGCCGTATCTGGACTCGCCGGCCAATTCGGCGCAAGGTGCACTGGACATTCAGCTTGAAGTCTTGCTTCAAACCCAGACCATGCGCCAGCAAGACCAAGCCGCCACACGCTTGACCCACACCAGCTACCGGCATGCATACTGGACTATCGCCCAGATCGTAGCGCACCACACCGTCAATGGCTGCAATCTGCAACCAGGCGACCTGATGGGAACCGGCACATTGTCAGGCCCAAAGCTGGATGAAGCCGGTGCGTTGATCGAGTTGACTGTCGGCGGTAAACAGCCGTTCACTCTGCCCAATGGCGAAAGCCGCACTTATTTGGTAGATGGCGACGCTGTGGTCTTGCGTGGTTGGTGTGAAAAAGCTGGTGCTGCACGCATTGGGTTTGGTCAATGCGTGGGGACTGTGCTGCCAGCGCTGACCTGACGCTGTGGCCTGAGATCTGGTACGCTGGCACCTAAACTGGCTATCTGATTCTAGGGCTATGGGATTCCCCAGACTTATCTTATGCTGACTGCCGTATTGGTGTTGGCGCCGATTGATTTTTGACCAAGGCGCTTCCGACGGAAGCCCCGCTGGCCTGCTGCACGGCTTGGTTTAAGCCGTGTCCACCCCTGGCTCTGCGGGCTTTGGCACCGGTACCAACGGTATGGCCGGGCCGAAACGGTAACTGGCGGTTAGCGCAGATTTTGATGGAAAGCCTGCGGCGTCAAGGGCTTGCGTCCACTCCGTGTCCGACTGCCTCTTTTTTAAACAAAGTCAATGGAGTTCAACTGTTTATGAAGATCACTCATTCTGCTGCACTTGGACTGATTTTTTTAGCTTCTTTTGGACTTGCTGGTTGTTTCTCAATTCAGTCTGCTTACAAAAGCTCCGTTGATGCGGTTTCGAGCTGAATGAAATCTGAAGATAAAAAATCTGACGACAAAAAGTAAGCTTCTTGTCGAGGTAATTCTCTTAACTATATTGCGGGAATATCAGTCCCATTTCTCTGAAGTGCGGGTTAACACTTAAGATGGTTGTTAATTAACACTTTGAAAGCTCTCCAGCAGATGAAATTGCTATCGCCCAGATCGATAGGCCATCTTGTTTTGGCTCTCATATGTACCGCTTACTTGCCTGCATTGGCTCAAAGTGCGGATTCAAAAGTACCTTTGGCTGTGCCGTTTTCTATGGAGGCACTCACCCGGAAAGTGTTGGAGCACAACCCGCGCTTCCAAGACACCCTGCGGCTTAAAGAGCAGTCGCGTGCAGCCACCTTAAGTTCTAAAGCTTTAGCAAACCCCAAGTTGGAGTGGGCACAGGGGCAAGATCAGGCACGTGTGGCCAGTGCGGTACCCGGCTCAGTACAGGCTTGGACCTTGGCTCAATTCATTGAAAACCCCAATTCACGTAGCTCCCGCATCAGGGCATTTGAAATGGGTGAGCAAGAGATCCAGTACAAGGTGGCCATGGCCCGTCAGGACTTGGTGGCCGACATTCAAAGCCGAACTTACGAGTACTTTTTGCGCCGAGACTTGGGGCGTGTTCTCCAAGACGATTACGACTTGTTGCTGCTGGTGAGAGACCGCATACGCATTCGGGTGGAAAGTGGTGAGGCTCCGCGGTATGAGCTGATTAAGGCCGACGCCGAGGTGATCAATGCAAGGCAACGCTACCAAACGGCCAGCTTGCAAGCAGAGCAGGTGCTCTTAGGCATCAATCGCTTGGCCGCAGGCAACCTGCCAACCCACTGGTTGCCTGAAGGTTTGCTAGGTGATGAGGCGTTTGTGCCCAGCCTTGAGCGCCTTCAGGCGCAAGCTCAAGACCTTAACCCCGAGCTTATGGCCATACGGAGTCAAGTGGCCCGCTTGGAGCTTGCATTGCAGTCCACGCGGGCTTCTAAATGGCCTGGGGTAGAGCTTCGATACACGCAAACCACCGATGCCCAGTTGACGCAAAACGTCATGGGGCTTCAAGTGCAAATTCCTTTGCTCGACCGAAAAGAAGGCCCTATTGCCGAGCAGCTGACAGAGCTCAACCGCATGCGCATGATGCTCGATGGCCGAGCCGCAGAGCTCAAGCAGCAGATATTCCAGTCTTGGAAAGCCTTGGAAATTGCGCGCTCACGCATTGAGGCCCTGAGCAAAGGTGCCATTAAAGAAGCGGAGTCTGCTTTGCGCGTGGCCCAATCTGCATACCGTTTTGGAGAGCGCGGCATTATTGACGTGCTGGACGCGCAGCGGGTTTTGCAGTCGGTTCGAATCGATTTACTGGAGGCAAGGTTTCAGTTGCAGGCTGCGCGTATTCAGCTCGAGCTGCTCAGTGGTCAATATGCTCAAACCAACCCCTCGTAAGCCCCTATGAACTGCAATCTATCTTGGTTACTTTGTGCTGTGTTGTGCTTGAGCGCTTGTGGCGACTCATCGAAGTCCAAAGTGGCAGCAGACACACAGCCAACAGACCCTATGGAAGTGGTGGTGTCGGAGTCGCAAGAGGCCAACTATAAAACTGCCGAAGTGCAAATGGGCTGGGTGGTGTTTAGCCAAACGCATCCAGGCCGCATTGAGGTGAACGAGCGCTTGGTCAACCGCATTGGCGCCAGCCTCACGGGGCGTATTACCGCTGTGCAAGTGGAAACGGGGGATGTTGTCAGCCCTGGCCAGTTGCTGGCGCAAATTTCAAGCCCTGAGCTCACCACCTCGCAGCTCACTTATTTGCGTGCCAGCGCAGCCTTAGCCTTGGCTGAACGGGCTGTGGAGCGAGCCAAACAAATGATTCAGGCCGATGTGATCAGCTCAGCCGAATTCCAAAAACGCGAATCGGAACTCTCTATTTCCCGAGCCGAGCAACGCGCTGCTGAAGATCAGTTGCGGCTTTTGGGTTTGCCCGGCACGTCGATTGATCGGCTCAGAGACCAAGGGCGTATTCAGCCCGAAGGTGATGTTCGGGCCAAGCAAGGTGGCGTGGTGGTGGAGCGAAAAGTCAGTGCGGGGCAGGTGGTGCAGCCGGGTGACTCTTTGTTTACTGTAGCTGACTTGTCATCGGTTTGGGCCGTGGCCTCTTTGCCTGAGCAAGCAGCGCGTTATGTGTCTAAAAACCAAACGGTGGCTATTGAAATCCCCTCCTTAGATGCGTCTTTTAAAGGGGAAATTGTGTTCATCAGTGACACCGTACAACCCGAAACCCGCACTGTGGCCATTCGCACGCAATTGTCTAACCCAAAGCGCGACATCAAACCCATGATGCTGATGAACATGAAAGTGGAATCCAACGGTAAGATGGTTCCGCTCATCCCCAACTCAGCCGTGGTGCGCGACAACGACCGAGACCATGTGTTTGTACAAATCCAACCCCGCATTTTTAGGCTCACGCCTGTCGAGTTAGAGCCCGCTGTAGAGGGCAACCGCCCTGTGCTTAAAGGGCTGACTCAAGGTGAAATGGTGGTTACAGAAGGGGCTTTTCACCTCAACAACGACCGAGTGCAACGCTTGCTGACCAGTCAACCTGCGGCACCCAAGTCAGGGTCTAAGCCCCAAGCTCCCAAATGATTTCTGCGCTGATCCGTTGGTCGCTGAAACAGCGGGTGCTGTTGGCGGTGGTGTTTTTGGTCATGCTGATCGCCGGTTTGTTGGCGGTTCAACGTCTGTCGGTAGATGCCTTTCCTGATGTTACCAATGTGCAGGTGCAAATTGCCACCGAAGCTCCCGGCCGTCCACCTACTGAGGTGGAGCGTTTCATTACCTCCCCCATAGAAATTTCCATGACGGGTTTGCCGGGATTGGTGGACATGCGGTCGCTCAACCGCAATGGCGTGTCGCTCATCACTTTGGTGTTTACCGACAAAACAGATGTGTACTTTGCACGGCAATTGGTGCTGGAGCGGCTGATTGAGGTGTCGAACCGCATGCCCAGCGGTGTCATACCTGTTTTGGGCCCTGTTTCCACCGGCTTGGGCGAGGTGTACCAGTACACCCTAGAGCACCCAAGCGACCGCGGCGCAGACGGCAAGTACAAGCCCTTGTCTGAGGTTGAACTGCGCAAGCGCCGTGAAATTCAAGACTGGGTCGTGCGACCCATGTTGCGGTCTATTCCCGGAGTGGCCGACATCAACAGTATGGGCGGCTTTGCCAAGCAGTACCACATCAAGGTCAATCCAGATCGCCTGCGCTATTACGACTTGAGCGGCAAAGATGTGTACTTGGCAGTAGCGCAAAACAACGCCAATTCTTCTGGCGGTATTTTGTCGGCCCTGGCCGAGCAGTATTTGATTCGGGGTGAGGGCTTGATCACCTCCTTAGAGGATATTGGCAATATTTCCCTCAAGGAGTACCAAGGTACCCCCGTTTACATCAAAGACATTGCCACAGTCAGCCTGGGATCGGAGGTGCGACAAGGCGCAGTCATTAAAGACGGTGAAACCGAATCCGTAGCGGGCATTGTGCAAATGATGCGGGGGGGCAATGCACGGGACATAGTGACCCGAATAAAGAAGCGAGTGACCGAGATCAACACTCAAAACATATTGCCCGATGGCTTGCAAATTGTGCCGTTTTACGACCGCTCCGAACTGGTCAATACGGCCATGAGCACGGTGGCCAAGGTGTTGGCTGAGGGTATTTTGTTGGTGGTGATCGTGTTATTTGTGTTTTTGGGCGATGTGCGCTCCAGCGTGATCGTCGTAGCCACGCTTGTGCTAACCCCTTTGCTGACCTTTTTTGTGATGAATCGCCTTGGCATGAGCGCCAATTTGATGTCGCTGGGTGGATTGGCCATTGCCATTGGCTTGATGGTGGATGGCGCCGTGGTGGTGGTCGAAAACGCCTTTGCTCGCTTGGGGGAGCCAGCCAACGCGAATCGCACCAAAGTGCGGGTGATATTGGACGCCGCATCAGAAGTGGGTAAACCGGTTTTGTATGGTGTGGGCATCATCATTTTGGTGTTTTTGCCTTTGCTGAGCCTGCAAGGTATGGAGGGCAAAATGTTTGCCCCTTTGGCGTTGACCATTGCGATTGCCTTGACCATTTCCTTAGTGCTGAGCTTCACCCTGAGTCCGATGCTGTGCAGCTTTATCTTAAAAGGTGGCCCTGAGCACGACACCTGGTTGCTCAGGCAGCTTAAAACCCCTTACATGCGCATGTTGGATTGGTCCATGCTCAATCCGCGCAAGGTCGTGGTGATTGCACTTGGGGCCCTGTTGGGCAGTTTTGCCTTGGTGCCGTTTTTAGGAACCGCGTTCATTCCCACGATGCAAGAGGGCTCCATCACACCGGTGATTGTGCGTGTGCCCAAAATCTCGATCGAAGAATCTATCAAGATGGAAACCAAGGCACTGCTGGCGATCAAGACCGTGCCGGAAGTGAGCATGGTGGTGTCCAGGTTGGGGCGCGGTGAATCGGCTTCAGACCCCGGACAACCCCACGAGTCTGACCCCATTGTGTCGCTCAAGCCGCGCGACCAATGGCGAGAGGGACTCAAGCAAGACGATATAGCCAACGAAATTCGAGACAAGCTTAAGTTTTTGCCAGGCGTAGAGGTGTCTATCAGCCAACCCATCGCTGCGCGTGTGGACGAAATGGTCTCAGGTGTTCGCTCACAAGTTGCAGTGAAATTGTTTGGTGACGACCTTGAGCAATTGCGCCGCACAGGTGACGCTATTGCCTCGGTGCTGATGAACACCCGTGGCGCCACAGACTTAAGGGTAGAGCGGGTCAGTGGGCAGGAGTACCTGACCATCAAAATCGACCGAACTGCCATTGCGCGTTACGGGCTGAATGTGTCCGACGTGAATGACCTGATTGAAATTGCCATTCAAGGGAAATCCGCGACGCAGGTTTATGAAAAAGACCGCAGGTTTGACGCGGTGATTCGGCTTCCTTCGTTCTCCAGAAGCAACGTTGAAGACATATCCAATTTGGTGTTGCATGCCTCAAACGGCGCCATCATTGCGTTGCGTGACATTGCCGATATCAAGCTGGGCGATGGGCCTGCCCAAATCAGCCGTGAGAGTGGTCAACGCCGGCTGGTTATCGGTGTCAACGTGCAAGGACGCGATTTAGGTGGCTTTGTGGCTGATGCCAAATTGGGCTTGGCTCAAAACGTGCCATTACCTCCGGGCTATGTAGTGCAGTGGGGAGGCCAATTTGAAAACATGGAGCGTGCCATTGGCACCTTGTCCATCATCATTCCTATCACCATTGCAGCCATTTTCTTTTTGCTGTTTATGTTGTTTGATTCGGTTCGCTATGCCACCTTGGTGATCACCGTGCTACCTTTGGCGGCCATTGGGGGCTTAGTGGCGTTGTTTGTGAGTGGTGAATACCTCAGCGTGCCTGCAGCGGTGGGCTTTATCAATTTGTGGGGCATTGCCGTGCTCAACGGCGTGGTGTTGGTGAGCTTTATCAGGCAACAACGCGAATCAGGCATGAGCACAGACCAAGCTATCAGAGACGGATGTAAACACCGATTCAGGCCTGTGATGATGACCGCCATGGTGGCGCTGTTGGCGTTGATTCCCATGTTGTTTTCCACTGGCCCTGGCTCGGAAGTGACCAAGCCCTTGGCTGTAGTGGTCATTGGGGGACTGTTTTCATCCACGATGCTGACCTTGTTACTGGTTCCTTTGCTCTACCGGTGGTTTGAAGAACCGCCCCAAGAGGCTTAAACCCACCCTGTTTGCCCTCCTCGACCTCAGAAAGACACCTGATATGAAAGAAATCAGAGCCATCGTGCGCCCACAGCGCGTGCCCCAACTTCGTGAAGCTTTGCGTGACATTCCCAATTTTCCGGGCTTGACCATGACCAAGGCTGAGGGTTTCACAGCGCCAGCAAGTATTCAAAAACGTTCGGTTAAAGATGAACTGACTGACTTCACCCCTAAAGTGCAGTTGTCGGTTTTGGTGGATGACGACATGGTGGAAACCATTAGATCCACCATCATTAAAGTGTGTACTACTGGCCAGTTCGGTGACGGCCTTGTTTGGACCGTTGATGTGAATACCATGCACCGTATTCGCAATGGAGAGTCCATGCTGTCACCTCAGTCGTCAACACCGCAGGATCCATCATGAAAACCATTTTTTCTCTTTTGGTATTGGCTTCGTATGTGTTTGCTCAACCCTTAGTCGCAACAGCCCAAGACGCTTGGCCGAACAAGCCTCTTAAATTCATCGTAGCGTCCTCCCCAGGCGGCGGCACCGATACGTTTGCACGTGTTTTAGGGGTGTCTTTGGGCGAGGTCCTAGGCCAGCAAGTGGTCATTGAAAACCGACCTGGTGCCAGTGGGAACATTGGTGCGGCAACATTAGCCAAGTCTGCACCTGATGGATACAACTTTTTGGTGTCTGCAAATACCACTGTAACCATCAACGCCAGTTTGTTCAAAGGCTTAAGCTACGACCCCGAGCGCGACTTTGTACCCGTGGCTCGTGTTTTCAGCCCCTTGGTGCTGGTGGTTCAACCCACTATGGGCATCAAAACTTTAAAAGACTTGATAGCAGCCAGCCAGAAAGATCCGGGTAAATGGTCTTTCGGTTCTGCAGGTACGGGCAGCACCACCTATTTGGGGGTGAAGTTGCTCGAAGAAAAAACTGGAGCCAAATTTTTGCATGTGCCCTACAAAGGGGTTGCACCGGCCTTTCAGGACCTGTTGGGTGGGCAAATTCAATTCATGATGCCGGATGTGACATCGGCCTTGCCACTTATCAAATCTGGCAAACTCGTGCCGCTGGCCGTTGAGCAGCGCAGCACCTTGCTGCCGGGAGTGCCTTCATTTGCGGACGCCGGTTTGCAAGAGGTCAATACCCAAACCAGCTTCAGTTTGGTAGCGCCTACAGGTACACCTGCAGCAGTGGTGGAGCGGCTTCATAAAGAATGGACAGCACTCACAAAAATGCCTGCATTGGCCAGCAAATTGGAATCTTTGGGCTTGGTGCCAGATACTGAAAACATACCGGGCTTGAATGCCTCGCTCAAAAAAGAGCGTGACTTTTATGCAGCGTTCATCAAGCGCAACGGCATTGTGGCCAGCGATTAGTGGGCCCAAGGTGGGGTAAGTTGCTTGTCGGCTGCTATGGCTGACAACTCCTCCACCATGGCAGCGGGCAGTTGAATGCCTGCCTTTAGACGTTCAGCAGCCGTTTTGTAACCGCGCTCTCCGGGCATCAAAATGTCGACGGCCTCATCAGCTTTGGGTAAATTTTTCAGGGCTTGTACGGTCCTAAACAAGTCATCTCTGTAAGTGGTCTCGGAGCAAAACTTAAAAGTGTCCAGAGCCATGATGCAGGCGTTTTGTTGATGCTTTTTAGCATCGGCTAGCTCACTAAAGTAGTTCGCCACTATGGGGTTGTGCACTACCAAACTGGTGATGAGCTCAAACATCAAGGCCAAGCCAGAACCTTTGGGGCCCGCCATAGGCAGTGGTGTGGCGGCTAATTGGCTGTCTGTGGTGGGATTGCCTTGTGCATCCAAAGCCAAGCCCGGCGCCAAGTCTTGCTTGAGCTTGCGGGCCCGATGCAGCTGCCCCATAGAAACGGTGCTGGAGGCCATGTCCAACACTATCGGATCTTGCAATTGACCTTGATGCACACCTGCTGGCGCTGCAATGGACAAAGGAGCTGTGGCCACGCCAGCTGTTCGAGCGCCGTGGTAGGCCATCATGGGCAGAGAAGAACAATACGCAATACCAATCAAACCCTGTTGCGCCAGTTGCTCGGTAAAGTAACCCAAAGCCCCTGTGTGGGTGGTGGCGCGCACCAGCACCATGGCCAAACCGGTTTGCTTGCATTGTTGCGCCACATGGTCTGTGGCCATTTGCATGGACACCGCACCAGGGCTGCGGTCGGCTTCCAGTACATTGAGTGCCGGTGCTTGTTGGGCCCACTTGAGTTGCGGTTCCAGTTGTATGACGCCTTTTCGAATAAACCCTAAATAAGTGGCAACGCGGCTCACCCCATGGGTGTCCATGCCCCTCAGATTGGCCCACAGCAAGGCGCGGGCGACTTGTTGGGCGTACGCGCTGGGCATGCCTTCATGTTCAAAAATACGCTCCACAAAGCTGCGTAATACCTCTGCGGAAACCGTCACGCTGGAGCTCATTGGCGTTCAATCTTGCGTTGGGTGATCACTTGGCGCCATTTCCTAAATTCATTGGCGACAAAACGGTTCATCTCATCGGGTGAGTTGGTTTGGGGTTCTCCACCCAGTTCGGTCAAGCGTTTGGCGGTGTCAGCCTGTGCAACAAACTTGCGAATTTCATTGTTGAGCTGCTGCACGATAGCGTCTGGTGTGCCAGCAGGAGCACCTACGCCAATAAACGAAATAGTTTCGTAACCTGCCAAGGTTTCAGCAACTGCAGGCAAGTCTTGCATGGGTTTGTAGCGTTCTTTTCCAGTGGACGCCAAAGCTTTGAGCTTGCCGCTTTTGATGTAGCTTAAAGATAGGGTTGGAGCCTCAAACATAAAGTCCACACGCCCAGCCAGCAGTTCACTCAAAGCAGTGGTGCCGCCTTTGGTCGGAATATGCACGGTTTCAATGTTACCTAAAGCGTTCATCAGCTCCGCAGACAAATGCCCAATAGAGCCTATGCCAGAGCTGGAGTAATTGAGCTTGCCAGGATGGGCTTTGGCATAGGCCAAAAATTCTGTAAAGGTTTGAAAGGGTGCATTGGGTGGCACATTGATAATGAAGGGGTAAGACGTGACCATAGACACCATGGTCATGTCTTTGACTGCATCAAACTGTGGAGCACTTGCAAGGGCTGAGGCTGCGGGGTAGGCACCTGTAATTTGCAGCAGGGTGTAACCATCAGGTTTGGCCTTGGCCACAAAATTGGCCCCCACCATGCCTCCTGCACCGGGTCGGTTTTCTACCACCACGGGCACATTCAGGCTTTCGCCGAGTTTTTGGGCAATCAGCCGCGCCATGATGTCTGCAGACCCGCCTGGTGCAAAAGGGCACACCAAAGTGATGGCACGTGCCGGGTAAGCCTGTGCCCAAGCGTTGCTAATTAGGGTAGGGGCAACAAGCAGAAAAGCAAAGGGCAGAAGCCAAGACCCTATCCAACGGACTAAGCGGCCATTCAAGCTGTCAGCCTTAGATGGTGATGGGGTGTGTGAAAGTGCGTTCAAGTAAGTGTTCAAGTCGGTCTCCTGTTTTTGTGCGAGTATCGCAAAGATGACGCAATCGATTTTTTCCAACCAAGCCTTTATGCGCTTTTGGATGGCCCGCCTTGTCGGCAACATGGCCAACATGATGCTCATGGTGGCACTGGCTTGGCACATGTACGACCTGACCGGCAGCGCTTGGGATTTAGGTTTAGTGGGCTTGTTTCAGTTTGTGCCCAGCCTTGTAATGACCCTACCCGCGGGCCATGTGGCAGACCGCTTGCATCGTGGACGCATCTTTGCCGCTTGCATGGCGCTTCAGGCAGTGGTGGCTTTGTTGCTGGTGGCGGCCATGATGGCCCATGCTGAGAGCCGCGTTTTATTTTTAAGTGTGTCGGTCTTGTTGGGTGTGGCCCGTGCCTTCATGATGCCTGCTCAACAGGCCTTAACCCCCATGCTGGTACCCACCTCTGACTTGCAGCGGGCTATCACCCTTAGCAGCAGTGCCATGCAGGTATCGGTGATTGCAGGTCCTGCTTTAGGGGGTGTTCTTTACATATGGGGTGCCGATGTGGTTTACGGCGCATGCATGCTGCTTTTTATAGTGGCCACTGCTTTGACTTTGATAGTGCGGTACCACCATCAGCCCACCCACATAGCAGCCAATTGGTCCACGGTAATGGCCGGCATGGCGTTTGTGTGGCAGCGCAAAGTGTTGCTGGGCGCCACTTCTTTAGATTTGTTTGCGGTGTTGCTGGGTGGGGCCACAGCGCTATTGCCCATTTATGCCAAAGACATCTTGCACACGGGGCCTGAGGGGCTGGGCTTGCTGCGGGCGTCACCGGCCATGGGGGCGCTCATCATGTCTTTGCTGCTCATGCGTTGGCCGCTCCGTCGGCAAGTGGGGTACAAGCTTTTGGGTGCAGTAGCTGTTTTTGGTTTGGCAACGGTGGTTTTTGGCCTTTCGAACCATTTTGGTTTGTCTTTTCTGGCCCTGATGGTCACGGGCGCTGCAGACAACATCAGTGTTGTGACCCGCCTGACTCTGGTACAGCTGGAAACTCCGGACGACATGCGGGGTCGCGTGGCGGCTGTGAACTCAATATTCATTGGGGCTTCCAACCAGCTGGGCGAATTTGAATCCGGTGCAACGGCTGAAATGTGGGGCCCTGTGGCTTCTGTAGTGGTGGGAGGGTTGGGCACTATGTGCATTGCGGCTTTGTGGTGGCGCTTGTTTCCTGAGTTGGCTCGACGCGATCGGATGGCGTAGGGTGCTTCACATTTAGTCCTTACACTGCGCGGCTGTTTGGTTCGTTTTGATCTGCCCACTGGAGCCCCTGAATGAAATTTCGCTTTCCCATCGTCATCATTGACGAAGACTTCCGCTCAGAAAATACCTCTGGCTTGGGCATTCGTGCTATGGCACAGGCCATTGAGGCCGAGGGTTTTGAAATTTTGGGAGTCACCAGCTATGGGGATTTGAGCCAGTTTGCGCAACAGCAAAGCCGTGCCAGCGCATTTATTTTGTCAATTGACGATGAAGAGTTCACCCCGGGACCCGACCTGGACCCCGCGGTGTTGAACTTACGCACCTTTATCGAAGAAGTGCGCCGCAAAAACGCTGATGTACCGATCTACATCTACGGCGAAACCAAAACCAGCCGCCACCTGCCCAACGACATCTTGCGCGAACTGCATGGGTTTATTCACATGTTTGAAGACACGCCCGAATTTGTGGCGCGCCACATCATTCGCGAAGCCAAAAGTTATCTGGAGGGTGTTCAGCCTCCGTTCTTTAAAGCGCTGCTGGATTACGCAGAAGACGGCTCGTATTCATGGCACTGCCCCGGTCACTCGGGTGGGGTGGCGTTTTTAAAGAGCCCTGTGGGTCAAATGTTTCACCAGTTTTTTGGTGAAAACATGTTGCGTGCCGACGTTTGCAACGCAGTGGAAGAGCTGGGCCAACTTTTGGACCACAACGGCGCCATTGGCGAGAGCGAGCGCAATGCCGCGCGCATTTTCAATGCTGACCACTGCTTTTTTGTCACCAACGGGACCAGCACCTCTAACAAAATCGTCTGGCACCACACGGTAGCTCCTGGCGACGTGGTGGTGGTGGACCGCAATTGCCACAAATCAGTTTTGCACGCCATCATCATGACGGGTGCCGTGCCGGTGTTTTTGAAGCCCACGCGCAACCACTTCGGCATCATTGGCCCCATACCGCAAAGTGAATTTGAGCCCGAAACCATTCAAGCCAAAATTAAGGCCAACCCGCTCTTAAAGGGCCTAGACACCCAAGCCATCAAGCCGCGCATACTGACGTTGACCCAGTCTACCTACGACGGCGTGCTCTACAACACTGAAACCATCAAGGGCATGCTTGACGGCTATGTGGACAACCTTCACTTTGATGAGGCGTGGTTGCCACATGCGGCGTTTCACCCGTTTTATGGCTCCTACCATGCCATGGGTAAAAAGCGCGTGCGGCCTGGTAACACTGTGGTGTATTCCACCCAATCCATCCACAAGCTGTTGGCGGGTATCAGCCAAGCCAGCCATGTGTTGGTACAAGACTCGCAAAACACCAAGCTCGACACCCACCTTTTTAATGAGGCTTATCTGATGCACACCAGCACCAGCCCGCAGTACAGCATCATTGCAAGCTGTGACGTGGCCGCCGCCATGATGGAACCCCCAGGCGGCACTGCGCTGGTGGAAGAAAGCATCATGGAAGCGCTGGATTTCCGGCGTGCCATGCGCAAGGTGGATGAGGAATACGGTGACGACTGGTGGTTCAAGCTTTGGGGCCCTGAGCATTTGGTGGAAGAGGGCATTGGCCTAGCTGAAGACTGGATCATTCACAGCGATGGTCGCAAAACCACGTCCCGTTCCAAAAAAGCCAACAAAGCTGCCAGTCGCTGGCACGGTTTTGGAAAGTTGGCCGACGGCTTCAATATGCTGGACCCCATCAAGGCCACCATCGTGACGCCTGGCTTGAATCTGGACGGCGAGTTTGATACCTCAGGCATACCAGCTTCTATCGTCACCAAATTTTTGGCCGAACACGGTGTGGTGGTGGAAAAAACCGGTCTTTACAGCTTTTTCATTATGTTCACCATTGGCATTACCAAAGGCCGCTGGAACACCCTGCTAACCGCCTTACAGCAGTTTAAAGACGACTACGACCGCAACCACCCGCTGTGGCGTATCCTGCCTGAGTTTTGCCAAAAGCACCCGCGCTACGAGCGCATGGGCCTGCGCGACCTGTGCCAGTTTGTGCACGAGATGTACGCCAAGTACGACATTGCCCGCCTGACCACCGATATGTATTTGAGCGACTTGAGCCCAGCCATGAAGCCCTCAGACGCTTATGCCCATATTGCCCAACGCAAAACTGAGCGCGTAGAAATTGACTACTTGGAAGGCCGTATCACTGTGGGCTTGGTCACACCGTACCCACCGGGCATTCCGCTATTGATTCCAGGCGAAGTGTTCAACAAGAAAATTGTGGAATACCTCAAGTTTTCACGTGACCTCAACACCAACTGCCCTGGTTTTGAAACCGACATCCACGGTTTGGTGGAAGAGGTGGGGACTGATGGGGTGCGACGCTTCTATGCAGATTGCGTGAAGTCAAACCTCAGTTAATCCACCTACCACCTGGCTGAAGCCTCCGTCCACATAGGTGATTTCGGCGGTGATTCCACCTGCCAAGTCGCTGAGCAAAAAAGCGGCGGCGTTGCCCACATCTTCAATGGTAATGTTGCGGCGAATAGGCGATGCCGCGGCCACCACGCTCAGTATTTTTCCAAAGCCTTTGATGCCACTGGCGGCCAGTGTTTTGATGGGACCGGCGCTGATGCCGTTGACACGCATGCCTTTAGGGCCCAGTGATTCGGCCAGATATCGCACAGAAGCTTCTAGGCTGGCTTTGGCCAAGCCCATGGTGTTGTAGTTGGGAACATTGCGAATGGCACCCAGGTAGGTCAGAGTCAGCAGGGCAGAATGCTCGTTAAGGTAGGGCAAAGCGGCTTTGGCCATGGCCGGAAAGCTGTAGGCGCTGATGTCGTGTGCCACCTGAAAACCTTCGCGGCTCAGGCCGTCTAGAAAGTCGCCTGCAATGGCCTCGCGGGGTGCGTAACCAATGCTGTGCACAAAGCCATCAAACTTAGGCCAGTGCTGCGACAGGTCGGCGAACAGCTGCGTCATTTGTTCGTCGCTGGCCACATCACAGTCAAAAACCAATTTGGAGTCGAAGTCGCAGGCAAATTCGGTAATGCGCTCTTTAAACCGTTCGCCCACATAGCTAAAGGCCAACTCCGCACCTTGAGCATGACACGCTTTGGCAATGCCATAAGCAATGCTGCGGTTGCTTAGGACGCCTGTGATCAATAGTTTTTTACCCTTTAGAAACGCCATACCACCTCTGTTTTGAATCAATTGAAAATGTGTGCAGAATTGTCGCATGCAGTATTTGGGTGCACATCGTCAATTGGCAGCTTCGCTTGGCTCTTGGTTTAGCCCTTGGGTTACTCCGAAAATTTGGTCTTGCGGGCTGGCTTTAGCTGGCCTTTTGGTTCTGCACCCTTTTCAGCCTGCGCAGGCTGCTCATGCCTACGCCCAATTTGGTGACATCAAGTACCCGGCAGATTTTTCTCACTGGGCTTACGTGAACCCAAATGCCAGCAAGGGTGGTGACATCACCCTAGTCCCGCCCACGCGGCTATCTAACTTTGACAAGTACAACCCCTTTACTTTGAAGGGCAGTGCGCCACCAGCCCTAAGCACGCTGGTGTTTGAATCCTTGCTCACCAGTTCGTTGGACGAACCCACCACCGCTTATGGTTTGCTTGCGCAAGATGTAGCGGTAGCGCCTGATGTGCTTTCCGCCACCTTCACCCTGCACCCTAAGGCGCGGTTTCACAACGGCGACGCGGTGCTGGCCTTAGACGTCAAGCACTCTTTTGACCAACTTACCTCTCAGCAAGCAGCACCACAGTTTCGGACCATTTTTGGGGACATCAAAGGTGTCACGGTGTTGGCAGAACGGGTGGTGCGCTTTGACTTCAAACGCGTTAATGCCGAGTTACCACTTATCGCGGGCAGCATGCCTGTGTTTAGCCACAAATGGGGCAGAGAGGCTTCTGGCCCTTGGGCCGACAAGCCTAAACCGCTAGACCAAATCGTCACCGACACGCCATTGGGCAGCGGCCCCTACCGCATTGGTAAGGTCAACTTTGGTAAAGACATTACCTATGAACGCGACGTCAGCTATTGGGCGCAAGACTTGAATGTGCGGCGTGGCATGTTCAACTTTGACCGCATCACCTACAAAATTTACAAAGACAGCACGGCTCAGCTGGAAGCTTTTAAGGCCGGGGAGTTTGACTACATCCAAGCTTTTATTGCCCGCGAATGGGCTCGTGCCTACACAGGGCGCGACTTTGACCGCGGAATTTTGGTTAAGAAGGAGCTGACCCACGGCAACGCGGGGGACTTTCAGGGTTTTTTGTTCAACCTCAGGCTCAAAAAGTTTCAAGATGTGCGGGTGCGCGAAGCCATAGGCTTGGCTATGGACTACGAGTGGATGAACCGCCAACTGTTCTACAACGCTTACGCCCGGGTGCGGGGCTACTTTGGGGGCAGCGACTTTGAGGCTAAGGCCTTACCCAGCCCACAAGAGCTGAAGGTGCTCGAACCTTTACGCGCACGCATGTCACCCGCCATGGCGTTACAGGTGCTGGAACAGCCGGTGCCCTTACCGCCCTTGACCAGCCTGGATCCTGCATCCGGCCAAACTTTGAGAGACAACTTGCGCAAAGCCAAGCAGTTGTTGGCCGATGCGGGGTGGGCCTACCGCGATGGCGAGCTAAAAAATGCGCAAGGCGAAGTGTTGTCTCTGGAGTTTTTGGACAACTCGGGCTCAATGGGCAGGGTGGTGACGCCTTTTGCAAAAAACCTAGCCAAACTGGGTATCAAAGTGAATTACAAAGTAGTGGACTTTGCCATTTTGCAAAAGCGCTTGGATGTGTTTGACTTTGAAATCATCAGCAACCGCATTGTGGGCAGCGAAGCCCCTGGCACCGAGTTGCTGGACCGTTTTGGCAGTGCGGCGGCCGATGTAGAGGGCTCCAGCAATGTGTTGGGCCTGAAAGACCCGGTGGTGGATGCGCTGCTGCAGCAAGTGGTGACTGCCCGCACCCGCCCAGAACTGGTGGCGCGTGTGATGGCGCTGGATCGAGTGTTGCGCCATGGGCACTATTCGGTGCCGCACTGGACCAGTTCGGTACACCGCGTGGCTTGGCGTGCTGGCCGATTTGATTACCCAAAGGTCATGCCCAAGTACTACCAGCCTGAGTTTTGGGTCACGGCCATTGGGTGGGCCCCGGCTGCCAACATCGACCCACTTAAGAAGTAGGATGACCTGATGCTGGCTTATATTCTCAAACGTTTGTTGCTGATGGTGCCCACGCTGTTTGGCGTGCTGCTGCTGACGTTTGTGGTGATTCAGTTTGTGCCTGGCGGGCCCGTGGAGCAAATGGTGGCCCAACTGCAAGGCCGCGACAGCGGAGGCGAGGGTGCAGCCGCTACGGGAGCCGGGTACCGAGGCCGCCAGGGGGTGGACGCCGCACGCATTGAAGAAATCAAAGCCTTTTACGGGTTTGACAAACCTGCACACGAACGCTTTGTTCAGATGCTGGGGCAGTTTGCAAGGCTGGATTTGGGAAAAAGTTTTTTCTATCCCAAGTCGGTGTGGGAGCTGGTGAAAGAAAAACTGCCTGTTTCTATCAGTCTTGGGCTTTGGACGTTTTTACTCAGCTACGCTATTTCAATTCCACTAGGTATTGCCAAGGCGGTGCGGGCCGGTACGCGGTTTGACACTTTAACGAGCTTGCTGGTGCTTGTGGGTTATGCCATTCCAGGCTTTGTGCTGGGCGTGGCATTGCTGGTGGTGTTTGGCGGTCAGTTGCAATGGTTTCCACTTCGGGGGCTGACCTCTACCAACTGGGACACCTTGAGTTGGGGTGCCAAGGTGGTGGACTACCTGTGGCACATAGCGCTGCCGGTCACGGCCAGTGTATTGGGTGCTTTTGCTGTCACCACCATGCTGACCAAAAACTCATTTTTAGAGGAAATACGCAAACAATATGTGCTGACCGCTCGCGCCAAGGGCTTAAGCGAATCCAGAGTGCTGTGGAAGCACGTGCTGCGCAACGCCATGATTCCCATCGTTACCGGGTTTCCGGCGGCCTTTGTGGGTGCCTTTTTTGCCGGTTCTCTTTTGATTGAAACTTTGTTTTCTTTAGATGGCTTGGGTTTGCTGTCTTATGAGTCGGTCATGCGCCGCGACTACCCCGTGGTGCTGGGTACGCTGTTTTTGTTCACCTGCATTGGCTTGGTGACCAAGCTGATTTCCGACCTGTGCTACTTGTGGGTTGATCCCCGCGTGAAGTTCGATTAACTCTGCACCATGGTCCGCGATTTCAAAGCCCTCCAAGCCCAACCCGTTAGCGCTTCGATGTCTCCAGCACGAAGGGCTTGGCGGCGTTTTACAACCAACCGATTGGGTTGGGTGAGTTTGTGCGTGCTGGGGGTGTTGTTTGTGCTTAGCTTGGGCGCAGAGTTGGTATCCAACGACAAACCCTTGCTTGCCCGCTATGACGGCGAGTGGTTTGTGCCCATGATCCAAGACATTCCTGAAACCCGTTTTGGCGGCGACTTTGACACCCCAACCGACTATTTAGACCCTTTTATTCAGCAGCAATTTGCCAAGCCGGGCAATTGGGCGGTCTACCCCATCAACCGCTACCACCACAGCACCCTGAATTACTTTGCTAAGGAACCCAACCCTTCGCGACCTTCGGCAGACAACTGGCTGGGTACCGATGACCGTGGGCGCGATGTGGTGGCCCGTTTGTTGTATGGGTTTCGGGTGTCTTTGTTGTTTGGCCTAGCGCTGACCTTGGTAGGCGTGCTGCTGGGGGTGGTTACGGGGGCGATACAGGGGTTTTTTGGCGGGCGGACCGATTTATGGTTTCAGCGGTTTATTGAAATCTGGGGTTCCATGCCTGAGTTGTATTTGCTGATTATTTTTTCGGCCTTGTTTGACCCCAGCGTGGCCTTGCTGCTGATTGTGCTCAGCCTGTTTGGCTGGATGGGTTTGTCCGATTACGTGCGTGCTGAGTTTTTACGCAACCGCCAACTGGATTACGTGCGCGCCGCCCGGGCTATGGGCTTGAGCAATTTTCAGATCATTTGGCGGCACATCTTGCCCAATAGCCTCACCCCCGTGGTTACGTTTTTGCCGTTTCGCATGAGTGCTGCCATTTTGGCGCTTACATCTTTAGACTTTTTGGGGCTGGGCGTTCCTCCGGGCACGCCCTCGTTGGGGGAGTTACTGGCTCAGGGCAAAAACAATATTGATGCTTGGTGGATTTCACTTTCCACCTTTGCCGTGTTGGTGGTGACGCTGCTGCTGCTCACCTTTATGGGCGACGCGCTGCGCGACGCCTTAGACCCCCGCAAAGCTGACGCAGACCAGGCTGATCCACACAAGGTTGCTCCAACTAAGGCTGGCGCCGCATGAGTGCAACTGCCCCTTCTGACTTGGGCCCCTACAAAGGTCATTTGGCGCTAGAGGGCAACGACCTGTCTATTGCCTTTGGCGCCCATACGGTGGTGAGCCATTTGAGTTTTCAAATAGGCAGAGGGGAAAAAGTCGCATTGGTTGGCGAGTCGGGTTCTGGGAAAACGGTCACGGCTTTGAGTCTGCTGGGCCTTGCCGACAACGCCAAGTCAAAGGGGCAAGCGCTGTTTTATTCGCCAACTCAGCAGCCTGTGGATTTGTTGTCTTTGTCGGATGACCAACTTAGGGAGATTCGTGGGCGAGACATTGCCATGATTTTTCAGGAGCCTATGACGGCGCTGAACCCGCTCATGACCATTGGTGAGCAAATTGCCGAGGTTTTATGGACCCATTCGCTCCGCGCCCAAAGCCCAACTCGTGCACCCCATTTGACGCGAGCCACCTTACAGTCTCAAGTGGTGACGCTGTTGACGCAAACAGGAATTACAGAACCCGAGCGGCGAGCTGATGCTTTTCCCCATCAGCTGAGCGGCGGGCAACGCCAGCGAGTCATGATTGCCATGGCCATGGCGGGCCAGCCGCAATTGCTGTTGGCCGATGAACCCACGACAGCCTTGGACGTGAGCTTGCGCGGACAAATTTTGGATCTGCTGGACGAGCAACAACGTCAGCGCGGTATGTCGTTACTTATGATCACGCACGACCTGAATTTGGTGCGCCGCTTCGCGGACCGAGTGCTGGTGCTGGAGCGAGGTATTTTGGTAGAGGAAGGGCCCGTGGACCATGTGTTTGCTGCGCCTCAGCACCCCTACACCCAAAAATTGATGGCCAGTAAGCCCACCCGGTCTAGCGGTGCAAGCACTTGGGCTTCCAGTGCGGCTCCTATCAGGTCCGCGCCCACTGATTCCTATAACTATTTGATGGAAGCTCGCCAACTCAAAGTGACTTACCCCATACCGCTTGGGGGCATTAAGGGCTGGTTCCAGCGTGGTCAGTTTGTGGCAGTGCAAGGTGTAAATTTTCAGATCAGTAAGGGGCAAACGCTGGGGGTGATGGGCGAGTCGGGTTCAGGCAAATCCACCTTGGCATTGGCAGTTTTGGGCCTTTTGGACTTTGAGGGTGAGTTCACCATTGCGGGTCAGCCTTGGGCAAAAGGCAAGGCGGCGGGGGGGCTCAACCGCGCCTTGCGCAAAAAGGTGCAAGTGGTGTTTCAAGACCCGTTTTCGTCCTTGTCGCCAAGATTCACGGTAGAGGCCATTGTGGCTGAGGGCTTGCGGGTTCATGCGCCCCAACTCACTGCGCACCAACGCCAACAAAGGGTGCTCAAGGCTTTAAGCGAGGTCGGCATGACCCCAGCTCAGTTTCCTGGCCTCTTACAGCGCTACCCGCACGAATTTTCTGGTGGGCAGCGGCAGCGCGTTGCCATTGCAAGAGCCTTGATTGTGGAGCCCGAATTGTTGGTGCTAGACGAACCGACCAGCGCCTTGGATGTGACGATTCAAAAACAAATACTGGATGTACTGCAACAATTACAGCGCGATAAGGGCTTGAGTTATTTACTCATTACCCACGACGTGGACGTGATTCGAGCCATGGCGCATCATGTGTTGGTGATGAAGGCGGGTGATGTGGTGGAAGCCGGTGAGGCAGACCAAGTGCTGGACCATCCACAACATCTCTACACCCAAACGCTGGTTGCGGCAGCGGCCTGAAGAGGCTTATGCGTTAGAATTACACAAAATCGACCAATCGGGCGGATACCAACCGCCCGTTTTTTTTGGTCGAACGGTTTGTGTGTGTTGGTGAGAAGTGGTGGTTTGACAGTGGCGCTGCAGACGGTAGTTGAACAAACGGTCCAAGGTTTGGGTTACGAGTTGGTTGATATTGAAAGATCAGCCGGTGGCCTCTTGCGCATCACCATTGACCACCCCTGGGATGAAACTGCAACCGAGCAGTTTGTGAATGTTGAAGATTGCGAAAAAGTCACCCGGCAGTTGCAATTTGTGTTGGAAGTGGATGGGGTGGAATACAAGCGTCTGGAAGTATCTTCTCCAGGCATAGATCGTCCTTTGCGCACCCCTAAAGATTTTGAGCGTTTTGTAGGCCATTTGGTGGACATCACCCTCAAAGAACCCATGGGAGCTGCGGCCAGCGGCTTGGTGCACGCCAATCGTAAAAAGTTCAGAGGCCGATTGGTGGCGGTGCAAGGCGGTGCTGGGCAGCAGTGGCAAGTGGAGTGGAGCGACGAAAAGCCCGCCAAGCCTGGTCAAAAGGTCAGTAAAAAACGTGTACCTGCTCCACTACAGGTGCTGGGTTTTGAGTTGTCGGAGCTGCGGGAGGCGCGTTTGTCTCCGGTGGTGAGCTTTAAGGGCCGTAGCGCGGATCAAGAAGCTTGAACGTGAACGGGTGGTTTTTTTAGTAAGTGCTTGTTAGGTGGATGGAGGTTGATTTCATGAATCGCGAAATGTTGAGGTTGGTAGAGGCCATTTCACGCGAAAAAAATGTGGAACGCGACGTGGTGTTCGGCGCTGTAGAAGCTGCTTTAGCCCAAGCGACCAAAAAGTTTTATTCGGGTGATGTGGATATTCGGGTCTCGGTGGATAGAGATTCCGGCGAATACGAAACGTTTCAGCGCTGGCATGTGGTGCCCAACGAGGCGGGTCTTCAGTTGCCAGACCAAGAAATTTTGCTGTTTGAAGCTCAAGAGCAAATTTCTGATATTGAGGTGGATGAGTACATAGAACAAACCATCGAGTCTGTGCCCATTGGCCGCATTGGCGCCATGGCAGCCAAGCAGGTCATCCTGCAAAAAATTCGAGATGCGGAGCGTGAAATGTTGCTCAGTGACTTTATGGCGCGTGGCGAAAAGATTTTTGTAGGCACCGTCAAACGCATGGACAAAGGCGACATGATTGTGGAGAGTGGCAGAGTTGAAGGCCGCTTACGCCGCACCGAAATGATCCCCAAGGAAAACTTGCGTACCGGTGACCGTGTGCGCGCCATGATCATGGAAGTTGACTTGACTTTGCGCGGTGCTCCCATCATTTTGTCGCGCTCGGCACCGGATTTCATGACCGAGCTGTTTCGCCAAGAAGTCCCTGAAATTGAGCAAGGGCTATTGGAAATCAAATCCTGCGCACGCGACCCGGGCTCGCGCGCCAAAATTGCGGTGCTGTCGCACGACAAACGGGTGGACCCTATTGGCACCTGCGTGGGCGTTCGTGGTACCCGCGTGAACGGTGTGACTAATGAGCTGGCTGGTGAGCGCGTGGACATTGTGCTGTGGAGCGAAGATCCCGCGCAGTTTGTGATTGGTGCATTGGCCCCTGCCAACGTGTCTTCTATTGTGGTGGACGAAGAAAATCACGCCATGGATGTGGTGGTAGACGAAGAAAACCTAGCCATTGCCATTGGCCGCGGCGGACAAAATGTGCGCTTGGCTTCTGAGCTGACGGGCTGGAAAATCAACATCATGGACGCCGCAGAGTCGGCTGAAAAGCTCGAACAAGAAACCGGTTCGCTGCGTACTTTGTTTATGGCAAAGCTTGACGTGGATGAGGAAATTGCCGAAATTCTTATCACTGAGGGTTTTACTAGCCTAGAAGAAGTGGCCTATGTGCCCATTCATGAAATGCTGGAAATTGAGTCGTTTGATGAAGACACCGTCAACGAACTCAGAACCCGCGCCAAAGACGCTTTGCTGACCATGGAAATTGCCCGTGAAGAAGGCGTCGATGCTGTGTCGCAAGACCTGCGCGATTTTGACGGTTTAACGCCCGAGTGGATTGCCCAACTTGCAGAACATGGCGTGAACACCCTTGACGATTTAGCTGACTTGGCGGTGGATGAACTCATCGACATCACAGGTCACTCCGAAGATGAGGCCAAAGCCCTCATCATGAAAGCTCGTGAACACTGGTTCACCAACGACTCCGCCGCTGAAGCGTAATGGTCATGAAAGGTCCTCACACAAATGTCCAGCACGACCATCGCCGAGTTTGCAACCGAACTCAAAAAATCACCCGAAACGCTCATTGA
>CAMAWQ010000013.1 GCA_945862005.1 Hylemonella gracilis
TGGTAGACACGCTATCTTGAGGGGGTAGTGGCGAAAGCTGTGCGAGTTCGAGTCTCGCCGACGGCACCATCAGCAGGTTGATGTGCAGCAATGCCCTCAACTAGGTGAAACCTAGATTTTTTTGAGATGAACTTAGATCAGTATCTGCCCGTCCTTCTGTTCATCTTGGTGGGTATCCTTGTGGGTATCCTGCCTCAAGTCATTGGCTCTGTTTTGGGTCCCAATCGTCCCGACTCCGCCAAAAACTCTCCCTATGAATGTGGCTTTGAAGCGTTTGAAGACGCTCGCATGAAATTTGACGTGCGCTACTACTTGGTGGCCATTCTGTTCATTTTGTTTGATTTGGAAATTGCCTTTCTCTTTCCTTGGGCCGTAGCGCTCAAAGATGTGGGGGCATATGGTTTTTGGGCTGCCATGGTGTTTATTGCCATTCTGGTCGTGGGCTTTGCTTACGAGTGGAAAAAAGGCGCCCTCGATTGGGAATGATCTGGAGCTTGCATGTCGATTGAAGGCGTCTTGAAAGAAGGGTTCATCACCACCAGTTACGACACGGTGGTGAACTGGGCCAAAACGGGCTCTTTGTGGCCTATGACATTTGGCTTGGCCTGTTGTGCGGTCGAGATGATGCATGCAGCCACCGCCCGTTACGACTTGGCCCGCTTTGGCGCAGAAGTGTTTCGTGCCAGCCCCCGACAGTCTGATTTGATGATTGTGGCGGGCACGCTGTGCAACAAAATGGCCCCCGCTTTGCGCAAGGTCTACGACCAAATGAGCGAGCCGCGTTGGGTCTTGTCTATGGGTTCATGCGCGAATGGTGGTGGTTACTACCACTACAGTTATTCGGTGGTGCGGGGCTGTGACCGCATTGTCCCTGTGGATGTCTATGTGCCAGGCTGCCCGCCCACTGCAGAGGCTCTGATTTACGGAATCATTCAGCTGCAACAAAAAATTCGGCGTACCCAAACCATTGCCCGCGTTTAAAGCATGACCACATTTGCCATTACTCCCGAAGCAACCCAAGAGCATGTGGTGACGGCATTGGGTGACAAGGTTAAAAACACATCAATTCATTGGGGTGAAGTGACGGTAGAAGTTTCAGCTGCCGATTACTTCCAAGCGGCCCAAATATTAAAAACAGCACCGGGCTGTAATTTTGAGCAGCTTATGGACTTGTGTGGCCTAGATTACTCCACCTACGGTAACGACGTGTGGGAAGGTGCTCGTTACGGCGTAACCCTGCATTTGCTCTCCATTTCGCTGAACCAACGTGTGCGTCTGAAGGTGTTTGCAGCAGACGATGAATTTCCTGTGCTCGATTCGGTCAACAGCATTTGGAATTCGGCCAACTGGTACGAGCGCGAGGCCTTTGATTTGTTTGGCATCGTGTTTGAGGGGCATGACGATTTGCGTCGCATCCTGACCGACTACGGCTTCATTGGCCACCCCTTCCGTAAAGACTTCCCGCTCAGCGGTCAAGTGGAAATGCGTTACGACGCCGAACTCAAGCGCGTGGTCTACCAGCCTGTGAGCATTGAGCCGCGTGAAATCACGCCCCGAATCATCCGCGAAGACAACTATGGAGGTTTGCACTGAGCTTTTGCCTCAGGCTACTCCCAACCCCTATGGCTGAAATTAAAAACTACACCCTCAACTTTGGGCCGCAGCATCCTGCCGCCCACGGTGTGTTGCGTTTGGTATTGGAGTTGGACGGTGAAGTGGTTCAGCGCGCCGATCCCCATATTGGTTTGTTGCACCGCGCCACTGAAAAACTCGCCGAACACAAAACCTACATTCAGTCTCTTCCCTATATGGACCGCTTGGACTACGTGTCCATGATGTGCAACGAGCAAGCGTATTGCTTGGCTATTGAAAAAATGCTGGGCTTGGAAGTGCCCTTGCGTGCCCAGTACATCCGCACCATGTTCGGCGAAATCACCCGCTTGCTCAACCACCTGATGTGGTTGGGTTCTCATGGCAACGACTGCGGTAGCTCCACCATTCTTATTTACACCTTCCGTGAGCGTGAAGACCTGTTTGACATGTACGAAGCGGTGTCTGGCGCACGCATGCATGCGGCCTATTTCCGACCCGGTGGTGTGTACCGCGACCTGCCAGACCAAATGGCGCAGTACAAGCCCAACAAAATTCGCAACGCCAAAGCCATAGCCGAGCTCAACACCAACCGCCAAGGTTCTTTGCTCGACTTTATTGAAGACTTCACCCAGCGCTTCCCTAAATGCGTGGACGAATACGAAACCTTGCTCACCGACAACCGCATTTGGAAGCAGCGCACCGTGGGCATTGGTGTGGTTAGCCCTGAGCGCGCCTTGAACTTGGGCATGTCCGGTCCCATGCTCAGGGGCTCAGGTGTTGCATGGGACCTGCGTAAAAAGCAGCCTTACGACGCCTACGGCTTGGTTGACTTTGATGTTCCAGTGGGCAAAACCGGTGACAGTTACGACCGCTATTTGGTCCGTGTGCATGAGATGCGCGAGTCCAACAAAATCATTCAGCAGTGTGTGAAATGGCTGCGTGCCAACCCCGGCCCCGTGATTGTGGATAACCATAAGGTGGCACCTCCCGCCCGTGAGTCCATGAAGTCCAACATGGAAGAGCTTATTCACCACTTCAAACTCTTTACAGAAGGTTTTCGCGTGCCTGCCGGCGAGGCCTATGCTGCCGTGGAACACCCCAAAGGTGAGTTTGGTATTTACCTAGTGAGCGATGGGGCCAACAAGCCTTACCGCCTGAAAATTCGTGCCCCCGGTTTTGCCCACTTGGCCACCCTTGATGAAATGGCCCGTGGTCATATGTTGGCTGACGCTGTGGCCATCATTGGTACCTTGGACATTGTGTTTGGAGAAATTGACCGATGAACACCGCATTCCACGGTCTTCAAGCCACAGCGCTTACACCTGAGTTGCGTGCCCGCTTTGATCGAGAAGTGGCCAAGTACCCTGCCGATCAAAAGCAATCGGCAGTAATGTCATGCCTGTCCATCGCGCAGCAGGTGGCAGGTTATGTCAGCGCGTCAGATGAACGCATGGTGGCCGAATATTTGGATATGCCCTTGATGGCGGTGCACGAAGTCACGACCTTCTACAACATGTTCAACCAAACGCCTGTGGGTAAATTCAAGCTGAATGTGTGTACCAATTTACCTTGCCAGTTGCGAGACGGTAGCAAAGCCCTCAAGCATCTTGAGCGCAAGCTGGGTATAGCCATGGGTGAAACCACAACTGACGGTTTGTTTACCTTACAGCAAAGCGAATGTTTGGGCGCTTGTGCAGATTCCCCCGTGATGTTGGTCAACGACCGCACCATGTGCAGCCACATGTCCAATGAAAAACTTGACCAGTTGATCGACGGCCTTAAGGCTGGTGAGGCCGCATCATGAACGCTTCTCAAATTTTGTCTCAGTTTGCAGCTACAGGTGTTCAAAGCTGTTTCCATGGCCGGCACATCACGCCCCAAATTTATGCTGACCTTAATGGCAGCAACTGGCGCTTAAAAGATTACGAAGCCCGCGGGGGCTATCAGGCTTTGAAGAAAATTTTGGGCGTGGATGGCTCGCCTCCCAATCCCGATACTGGTGTGGCCGGCATGACGCAAGACCAAGTCATTGCTACTGTTAAAGAGTCGGCTCTGCGTGGGCGTGGTGGTGCCGGTTTTCCAACTGGTTTGAAGTGGAGCTTCATGCCACGCCAGTTTCCTGGTCAAAAGTATTTGGTCTGCAATTCCGACGAGGGTGAGCCTGGCACCTGCAAAGATCGCGATATTTTGATGTTCAACCCTCACATCGTGATTGAGGGCATGGCGATTGCCGCATACGCCATGGGCATTTCAGTGGGCTACAACTACATCCACGGTGAAATTTTTTCTGCCTACGATCGTTTTGAAGAAGCCCTTGAAGAAGCCCGTGCCGCGGGGTTGTTAGGCAACCAAATTTTGGGCAGCAGCTTCAGCTTCCAGTTGCATGCTCACCATGGTTTTGGCGCCTACATCTGCGGCGAAGAAACTGCATTGTTAGAGTCTTTGGAGGGAAAAAAAGGCCAGCCTAGATTCAAGCCGCCTTTTCCTGCCAGTTACGGTTTGTATGGCAAACCCACCACCATCAACAACACCGAAACCTTTGCGGCGGTCCCTTGGATCATTCGCAACGGCGGTGCGGCTTATTTGGCCTGCGGCAAACCTAACAACGGCGGCACCAAAATATTTTCTATCAGTGGCGATGTGGAGCGACCCGGCAATTACGAAATTCCATTGGGAACGCCTTTTGCCAAGTTGTTGGAGCTGGCTGGTGGCGCGCGCGGGGGCCGTGCATTGAAGGCCGTTATACCTGGGGGCTCTTCTGCGCCGGTGTTGCCTGCCCACATCATGATGGATATCACCATGGACTACGACGGCATTGCCAAAGCCGGTTCCATGTTGGGTTCTGGAGCTGTCATCGTCATGGATGACACTCGTTGCATGGTCAAGTCTTTACAGCGCCTTTCTTACTTTTATATGCACGAGTCTTGCGGTCAGTGCACACCATGCCGGGAAGGCACGGGCTGGTTATCACGTGTGGTGGACCGCATTGAGCAGGGTCAGGGCCGTGAAGAAGACATGCAGTTGCTCGATAACGTGGCCGAGAACATTCAGGGTCGCACCATCTGCGCTTTGGGTGACGCCGCAGCCATGCCGGTGCGCGCCATGATCAAGCACTTCAGACACGAATTCGAATACCACGTGGCTCACAAGACCTGCATGGTCCCCGCTTACGTTTAGGGCTGATTAAAGACTATGGTTGAAATCGAACTTGACGGTAAAAAAGTAGAAGTGCTTGAAGGCAGCATGGTCATGCATGCCGCTGAAAAATCAGGCACCTACATTCCTCATTTCTGCTACCACAAGAAGCTGAGCATCGCAGCCAACTGCCGCATGTGTTTGGTGGACGTGGAAAAAGCTCCTAAGCCTATGCCGGCCTGTGCCACGCCTGTGACCCAAGGCATGGTGGTGCGCACCAAAACCGACAAAGCCCTTAAAGCCCAAAAGTCAGTCATGGAGTTTTTGCTGATCAACCACCCGCTCGACTGCCCCATTTGCGATCAGGGTGGTGAATGCCAGTTGCAAGATTTGGCCGTGGGCTATGGTGGATCTTCTTCACGCTATGAAGAAGAAAAACGTGTGGTGTTTCATAAAGACGTCGGCCCGCTTATTTCTATGGAAGAAATGAGCCGCTGCATCCACTGCACCCGTTGCGTGCGCTTTGGTCAAGAGGTGGCTGGTGTGATGGAGTTGGGCATGTCTCACCGTGGGGAACACTCCGAAATTGAAACCTTTGTCGGCCAAAGCGTGGACTCTGAGCTCTCGGGCAACATGATTGATATTTGTCCTGTGGGCGCTCTGACCAGCAAGCCGTTTCGTTACCAAGCCCGCACTTGGGAGTTGAGCCGCCGCAAATCCGTCAGTCCGCATGACTCCACTGGCGCCAATTTGGTGGTGCAGGTGAAAAACCAGCAAGTCATGCGCGTGGTGCCCTTAGAAAACGAAGCCGTCAACGAGTGCTGGATTGCAGACCGCGACCGGTATTCTTATGAAGCCTTGAACTCACCAGACCGGCTGAACCAACCCATGATCAAGCAGGGCGGTCAGTGGATCGAGGTGGACTGGACCACTGCCCTTGAATACGTAGCCAATGGCTTGAAGTCCATTGCCGCAGATCATGGTGCTCAAAGCGTGGGGGCTTTGGTTAGCCCGCACAGCACCTTGGAAGAACTGTATTTGGCTGCTCAGCTGATGCGCGGCCTGGGTAGCGACAACATTGACCATCGCTTGCGCCAAGTGGATTTGGCGCCGAACTCGGGCGTGCATTGGTTGGGCATGCCCATTGCCGATCTCTCACAACTCCAGCGGGTCTTGGTCGTAGGCAGTAACTTGCGTAAAGACCATCCCCTGTTTGCCCAGCGTTTGCGCCAAGCCTCACGTCGTGGTGCGCAACTGCATGCCATCACCTCTAGTGCATCACTTTCCAGCCCACAGGCTTGGGCCATGTCCTTGTCTTCCAGCCAAGTGGTGGCTTCTCAAGCTTGGCTCAAGACCTTGGCTGATGTTGCTGCGGCTGTGGCTGCACAAAAGGGTGTGGCGGCTCCAAGCTTGATCGCTTCATTAGGCGCAAGCGCTACACCGGAGGCTGCTGCAATAGCCAAGTCTTTGCTCGGTGGTGATCGCAAGGCGGTGGTGCTGGGCAATGGTGCGGCCCATCATGCGCAAGCATCTGTGTTGCTTGCATTGGCCAATTGGTTAGGGCAAGAAACTGGTGCAACCGTGGGCTACCTCACCGAGGCGGCCAATACTGTGGGCGCGCAATGGGTGAAAGCCCAGCCGCAAGCCCAAGGCCTTAACGCTGCCCAAATGTTAGGCGGGACGCTCAAGGCAGTCTTTCTGCTCAACACCGAACCTGTATCCGACAGTGCGGCCGGTGCTTCTGCTGCAACCCAGTTGGCCAAGGCCCAAATGGTGATCACCATGAGCCCCTTTAAAGCCAATATGGAATTCAGCGATGTGCTGTTGCCCATATCACCTTTTTCAGAAACTTCAGGCACTTTTGTCAACGCCGAAGGCCGCGCGCAGAGTTTTCACGCTGTCGTCAAGCCTTTCGCTGAGACACGTCCGGCATGGAAGGTGTTGCGTGTGCTGGGCAATATGTTGGGGCTTCAGGGTTTTGAGTTCAATACCTCGCAAGAAGTGTTGGTTGAGGCCACCCGCTTGCCGCTTCATTTAAACAATCTCGGCAACCCAGACTTATTGGCGTCCACACCTGCCGTATTAACTGATTCGTCTTCAGACCCCGTGGTGGCTGCGATTTATCAGTTGGACAGCTTGGTGCGGCGCGCGCCTTCGCTGCAACTCACGGCAGATGCCCGCCAAACGCATGAGGTGGCTGCATGATCGATGCACTGCATCAGTTTGGCTTGACTCTTATTGACGCAAGTTGGTGGAGCGGCTTGGTCTGGCCCGTTATTTGGACACTCCTCAAAATCGTGGCGGTGTTGTTGCCACTGTTGTTGTCTGTCGCCTACCTGACGCTATGGGAGCGCCGTTTACTGGGCTTCATGCAAGTGCGTCTTGGCCCTAACCGCGTCGGTCCCTTTGGCTTGTTTCAGCCCTTTGCCGATGCGCTCAAGCTCTTAACCAAAGAGCTTATTCAACCTACTGCTGCTGCACCCGGTTTGTTCCGTTTGGGCCCAGTGCTCGCCATCATGCCGGCTTTGGCGGCTTGGGTGGCCATTCCTTTTGGGCCTGATGTGGCCTTGACCAATATCAACGCTGGCTTGCTGCTGGTCATGGCCATCACGTCTATTGAGGTGTATGGCGTCATCATTGCGGGCTGGGCGTCCAACTCCAAGTACGCTTTTTTGGGAGCCTTGCGTGCCTCGGCACAAATGGTTAGCTACGAAATTGCAATGGGTTTTTGTTTCCTAGTCGTCTTGATGGTGACCGGCAGCATGAACCTGACTGACATCGTCATGGCCCAAGGCAAGGGCATGTTCACCGACATGGGCTTGAACTTTTTGTCTTGGAACTGGTTGCCCCTGCTGCCTATTTTTGTGGTGTACCTGATTTCCGGCGTGGCAGAAACTAACCGACATCCTTTTGACGTGGTGGAGGGCGAGGCCGAAATTGTGGCCGGGCACATGGTGGAGTACTCCGGTATGGGCTTTGCCCTGTTCTTCTTAGCTGAATACGCCAGCATGTGGTTGGTGTCCATCTTGGCGGTCATCATGTTCTTGGGGGGCTGGATGTCGCCTGTGGACTTTGCGCCGTTCAATTGGGTTCCGGGCTGGATCTGGCTGGGTCTTAAAACATTCTTGGTGGTGTCCATGTTCATTTGGATCCGCGCCACCTTCCCACGTTTTCGTTACGACCAAATCATGCGTTTGGGTTGGAAAGTTTTCATTCCAGTGACCTTGGTGTGGTTGTTGGTGGTGGGCATCTGGATGCAGACGCCCTGGAACATCTGGAATTAAGTGGGTTCATGACTATGTCTGCAGTTGCTACACAGTTTTCGTTCAAGGACTTCATCAAAAGTTTCATGTTGGTGGAGCTGTTTAAGGGAATGGCACTTACGGGTCGTTACGCACTAAGCCGCAAAGTGACTCTGCAGTTTCCTGAAGAAAAAACACCCCTCTCGCCACGCTTTAGGGGCTTGCACGCCTTGCGTCGTTACGAAAATGGCGAAGAGCGTTGCATTGCCTGCAAATTATGCGAGGCGGTATGCCCCGCTATGGCCATCACCATTGAGTCCGATGTTCGCGCTGATGGCTCACGCCGCACTTCCCGGTACGACATCGACCTGACCAAATGCATTTTTTGTGGCTTTTGTGAAGAGAGCTGCCCCGTGGATTCCATTGTGGAGACGCACATTCTGGAATACCACGGTGAAAAACGTGGCGATTTGTACTTCACTAAAGACATGTTGTTGGCCGTGGGCGACCGGTATGAATCTGAAATTGCCGCTGCCAAATCTGCAGATGCGAAATACCGGTAACGCGCCGGTAAACGCCTCACTTAGCGCCGCACGGACAAACAACCCCTACAACACTCAATAGTTCATGGATGTTAAAACCGGTTTCTTTTATGTGTTTTCTCTGGTGCTGTTGTTCGCAGCATTCAGGGTCATCACTGCGCGTAACCCTGTGCATGCGGTGCTGTACCTCATGTTGTCGTTTTCGCAGGCTTCGGCCATTTGGTTGCTCTTGAAGGCTGAGTTTTTGGCCATCACCTTGGTGTTGGTCTACTTGGGCGCGGTGATGGTGTTGTTTTTATTTGTGGTGATGATGTTGGACATCAAAATCGACTCGCTCAAGCAAAGCTTTTGGAAGCACTTTCCCCTAGGTGCCACATTGGGTGTCATTGTGGTGCTTGAAATGTCTGCTGTGTTGCTCTCGGGTTTTAAGGTCTCAGAGCCGCCCAAAGCTTTGTTGGTGTTGGGGCAAGCTCAAGAACTGTCTAATACCAAAGAGCTTGGCAAATTGCTCTATACCCAGTACGTATACCCCATTCAGGTAGCCGCAGTAATTTTGTTGGTGGCCATGATTGCCGCCATTGCTTTGACACTGCGCGAGCGTAAAGACACCAAAGCTATTGACGCCTCATTGCAAGTGCGCGTGAAGGCGGCCGATCGCTTGCAGGTGCTGTCTATGGAGCCCACTCGTCCAGCTCTACCGCCTTCAACAGCCCCTGAATCCGCCCCTACCTCTGCAGCTCCCGAGGTGAAGTCATGACACTAACGCTTGGCCACTTTTTGACCCTAGGAGCCATGCTGTTTGCTGTGGCGGTAGTGGGAATTTTTTTAAACCGCAAAAACCTGATCGTGTTGCTTATGGCTGTGGAGCTCATGCTCTTGGCTGTCAACATGAACTTTGTAGCCTTCTCGCACTACTTGGGTGACATGCATGGCCAAGTGTTTGTGTTTTTTATTCTGACGGTGGCCGCGGCTGAATCCGCTATTGGCTTGGCTATTTTGGTTCTTTTGTTCCGCAACAAGTCCAACATCAATGTGGACGAACTGCATTCGCTCAAGGGTTAAATCAACATGAGTTCAACCCTGTCCGCCACAACCTTATTAGCTGTTCCACTAGCCCCTCTGGTCGGCTCGCTTGCTGCGGGAGTGCTCGGGACCAGTTTGGGTGGTAACTTGATAGGCCGGCGCCTGTGCCACAGCGTCACCATTTTGGGTGTGCTGGTCTCGTTTTTGATTTCAGCCCTCACCTTGTATCAGGTCGCGTTTGAAGGCGCCCGCCTCAACGAAACCTTGTACACCTGGATGGTTGTGGGCGACCTGAAAATGGAAATTGGTTTTTTAATTGATGGCCTCACCGCCATGATGATGTGTGTGGTGACCTTTGTGTCCTTGATGGTTCACATCTACACCATGGGGTACATGGAAGAAGACGAAGGCTACAACCGGTTCTTTGCCTACATTTCTTTATTTACTTTTTCAATGCTCATGCTGGTCATGAGCAACAACTTTTTGCAGTTGTTCTTTGGCTGGGAAGCCGTAGGTTTGGTGTCCTATTTATTGATTGGATTCTGGTTCAACAAGCCCACCGCCATCTTTGCCAACATGAAGGCCTTTTTGGTCAACCGCGTGGGCGACTTTGGCTTCATTTTGGGTATTGGCCTCATTGCGGCATATGCGGGCACCTTGAACTACACCGAAACCTTTGCACAAACATCTGAACTTTCAAAGTTGGCGTTTCCGGGCACAGAGTGGATGCTGGTCACCGTGGTGTGCATTTGCCTGTTTATTGGAGCCATGGGTAAGTCAGCTCAGTTTCCCTTGCATGTGTGGCTGCCCGACTCCATGGAAGGCCCAACCCCCATCTCTGCCCTGATTCACGCAGCCACCATGGTGACGGCAGGTATTTTTATGGTGGCGCGTATGTCGCCCCTGTTTGAGCTAAGCGACACAGCGCTGAGCTTCATCATGGTGGTGGGCGCTATCACTGCTTTGTTCATGGGCTTTTTGGGCATCATCCAAAACGACATCAAGCGCGTGGTGGCTTATTCCACCTTGTCTCAGCTGGGTTACATGACTGTGGCTTTGGGTGCTTCTGCTTATTCTGTAGCGGTGTTCCACCTCATGACGCACGCGTTCTTTAAGGCTTTGCTGTTCTTGGCGGCGGGCTCGGTCATCATCGGCATGCATCACAACCAAGATATCCGTTGGATGGGGGCGGTGCGCAAGTACATGCCCATCACTTGGATCACCTGTTTATTGGGTTCCTTGGCCCTTATTGGAACGCCATTGTTTTCAGGCTTTTACTCTAAAGACAGCATCATTGAAGCGGTTTTAGAGAGCCATTTGTGGGGCAGCGGATTTGCCAGTTTTGCAGTGCTCGCTGGTGTGTTTGTAACGGCGTTTTATTCGTTCCGCATGTATTTCTTGGTGTTTCACGGCCAAGAGCGTTACGACCAAAACCCCGATGCGCACCACCATGATGCTCATCACGACCACCATGATGCCCGCCACAACAGGCCCCATGAGTCTCCATGGGTGGTCACGCTGCCCTTGGTATTGCTCGCGATTCCTTCGGTGTTTATTGGTTACTTCACCATCGACCCCATGCTATTTGGCGACTTTTTCAAAGATGCCATTTTTGTGGATGGCACCAAGCACCATGCCATGCATGAACTGGCCAATGTCTTCCATGGCCCCTGGGCTATGGCCTTGCATGCTTTGAGCACTTGGCCGTTTTGGTTGGCCTTGGCAGGTGTGGCCTGTGCGTATTACCTGTACATGGTGCACACCACCTTGCCGCAACAGATTTCTAGAGTGCTCAGGCCCATTGAAGTGGTGCTTGAAAACAAGTACTACATGGACTGGTTCACCGAACAGGTCTTGGCCCGTGGTGCCCGCATGTTGGGTATGGGCTTATGGAAGGGCGGAGACCAAGCCTTGATTGATGGCGTTGTGGTCAACGGTTCTTGGAAATTGGTGGGCAAGTTGGCGGCCGTGGTGCGCAACTTTCAAACTGGGTTTTTGTACCACTATGCCTTAGCCATGATTGTGGGCATTGTGGTCTTAATGTCTATATTCGTCACCTGGCCGACCCTGCGTGACTGGCTCAACCGATAAGGAGAAGAGTTCATGGGTTTGTTGAGCCTGGTCGTTTGGTTGCCTATCGCCTTTGGCCTCGTGTTGCTGGCCATAGGGCGTGATGAGCAAGCTAGATCTGTGCGTTGGGTGGCTTTGATTGGCTCGGTGGTGAGCTTCTTGGCCACCCTACCCTTGTACTTTCGCTTTCAGCTGGACACGGCAGACATGCAGTTTGTCGAAAAAATGCCTTGGCTTGAGCGCTTTAACGTCAACTACCACTTGGGTGTGGATGGCATTTCGGTGTGGTTTGTCATTTTGACGGCCTTCATCACCATGGTGGTTGTGTTGGCGGGCTGGGAAGTCATCACCCGCAAGGTCAATCAATACATGGGGGCTTTTTTAATACTCAGTGGCCTCATGATCGGCGTGTTTTGTGCGCTGGACGGCTTGTTGTTTTACGTGTTTTTTGAGGCCACGCTGATCCCCATGTACCTCATCATTGGTATTTGGGGCGGCCCCAACAAGATTTACGCATCTTTCAAGTTTTTTCTCTATACCTTGTTGGGCTCTTTGCTCACGCTTATCGCCCTGATCTTTTTGTATACAAAGTCGGGGGGAAGTTTTGACATTCAGGCCTGGCATCAGTTGCCTCTAGATTTATCCACCCAAACCCTGTTGTTCTTTGCATTTTTTGCAGCCTTCGCCGTCAAGGTGCCCATGTGGCCCGTGCACACGTGGTTGCCCGATGTGCACGTTGAGGCCCCTACTGGGGGTTCGGCTGTGCTGGCGGCCATCATGCTCAAGCTGGGCGCTTACGGCTTTTTAAGGTTTTCTTTGCCTATTGCGCCTGATGCTTCGCATGAATGGGCTTGGCTCATGATTGCCCTGTCCCTCACTGCGGTGCTTTACGTAGGCTTGGTGGCCATGGTGCAGCAAGACATGAAAAAACTCGTGGCGTATTCGTCTGTGGCGCACATGGGTTTTGTGACCTTAGGCTTCTTTATCTTTAACGACTTGGGCATTGCCGGCGGCATTGTGCAAATGATTGCCCATGGCTTTGTATCGGGTGCCATGTTTTTGTGCATTGGCGTGCTGTACGACCGCGTGCACTCACGTGACATTTCTTCTTATGGCGGGGTTATCAACACCATGCCCAAGTTTGCAGCTTTTGCCTTGCTGTTTGCCATGGCCAACTGCGGCCTACCTGCTACGGCTGGTTTTGTGGGCGAGTGGATGGTTATTTTGGGCGCCGTGAAGTTCAACTTCTGGATTGGCGCAGCCGCAGCAAGTGCGCTGATATTTGGTGCAGCCTACACGCTGTGGATGTTCAAGCGCGTGTATCTGGGACCAATCGCCAATGACCACGTGAAGCACCTCACCGATATCAACGCCCGCGAATTTTTAATGCTGTCGCTGCTGGCTCTGGCCGTGTTGGGTATGGGCATCAACCCCAAACCCTTTACCGATGTGATGGACAGCTCTGTGGCTGAACTGCTGCGCCATGTAGCGGTGTCCAAGCTGAACTGATAACGAAAGACCGACGATGACTCAACCACTCGGCTGGATAGCGGTGTACCCAGAAATCGTACTTCTGGTCATGGGTTGCGCCATTACCTTGATTGATCTTGGCGTCAAGTCGCGCATGCGCGACCTCACCTATGTACTGTCTTTGCTGACTTTGGGTGGCGTTGCCGCCTTGTGCGCTTGGAATGCAAGCGAAGGGCAAACCCTTTATGCCCTGGGCAACTTGGTAGTAAGCGACCCCTTAGGCAACTGGCTCAAGTGTTTTGCCACGCTGGCTGTGATGGTGACGCTGGTGTATTCCCGCCCCTACGCCGCGGACCGCGACATGCTGCGCGGCGGGGAGCTGTTTTCTTTGAGCCTCTTTGCACTGTTGGGCATGTACATCATGATTTCCGGCAACAACTTCTTGCTCATTTACCTTGGGCTTGAGTTGTTAACGCTCAGCAGCTATGCCTTGGTGGCTTTGCGCCGCGACCACGCCAACGCTACCGAAGCCGCCATGAAGTACTTTGTATTAGGTGCCTTGGCCTCGGGCTTTTTGCTGTACGGCATGTCCATGATGTACGGCGCTACAGGCTCGCTTGAGGTGGGTGAAGTGTTTCGTGCTATCAACTCAGGCGTCATCAACCATCAGGTGCTGGTGTTTGGCCTGGTGTTTATTGTGGCGGGCTTGGCCTTTAAGTTGGGCGTGGTGCCTTTCCACATGTGGATTCCAGACGTGTACCAAGGCGCACCAACGGCTGTTACCTTAATGATTGGCGGCGCGCCCAAGTTGGCGGCTTTTGCCATTGTGTTGCGACTCTTGGTGGAAGGTATGTTGCCCCTGGCTATCGACTGGCAGCAAATGTTGTTGTTGCTGGCGGTGGGCTCTCTGGCGGTAGGTAACTTTGCCGCCATCATGCAAACCAACATTAAACGCATGTTGGCGTTTTCCACCATCTCGCAAATGGGCTTTGTGCTGCTGGGCTTGGTGTCGGGTGTGGTCAACGGCAGCGTGCTGTCTGCAGCCAATGCCTACAGCTCGTCCATGTTTTACGTCATCACTTATGTGTTGACCACCTTGGCCACTTTTGGCGTCATCATGTTGCTTGCCCGCGAAGGCTTTGAGAGCGAAGAAATTTCAGACTTTGCCGGTTTAAACCAGCGCAGCCCTTTGTATGCGGGGGTTATGGCCGTGTGCCTGTTCTCTTTAGCGGGCATTCCCCCGCTGGTGGGTTTTTATGCCAAGTTGTCGGTGTTGCAAGCCTTGGTCACATCAGGCCAAACCTTGTACATCGGATTGGCCATATTTGCGGTGCTCATGTCGTTGGTGGGCGCTTTTTACTACCTGCGCGTGGTGAAGGTTATGTACTTTGACGAACCCATCACCGCTACCACTGTGACCGCTCCACTGGACGTGCGCGTGGTGTTGACCATCAATGGTGCCTTGGTGCTGTTGCTAGGGCTTATGCCTGGTGGTTTGATGGCTTTGTGCGCGCGGTCTATTGTGTTGATGTTTAGTGCTTGATCTTCTGCAAATAATGCAAGGATTGAAAATCCGCGTATAGGCGTTTCGATTTCGCCTATTACCTCAATCCTAAACTCTTTATCCAAGCCATCATGAATCTGGCGTCTCTTTTTTCTGAGGGCCTTAGCCATCACATGGAGGGCAGGGTCGACCAGGCGAAAAGGATCTACTTAGAGATCCTCAAGAAAGACCCTGGGCATGCTGACGCGCTGCATCACCTTGGACTCGTTCATTTGCAATCAGGGCTTATTTCTCAGGCTATCAATGAGATCCAGTCAAGCCTCGTGTCGGACCCGAGAAACTCCAATGCCCTTGCGAACCTGAGCTATTGCTTCAACCTAATCGGTGATCACATAGAGGCAAGTGCATCTTGCAATGCGGCGCTCGAGATTGATCCTGACAATGACGGAGCTTGGACAAATCTTGGCAATGCACAGAGGGAGCTGGAGTTTTTTGCCGAAGCGTTGTGCTCCTATGATCGGGCTCTCTGCCTGTGTCCGGGTAATCCTCGCTACATATACAACGTGGGTCTTGCTCTCTTTGATCAAGGAGATTTCGATCGGGCCAAAGAGTATTTTCAAAAATGCTTGGCAATTGATCCGAGTATCCCAGAGGCCCACAATAACCTCGGTGCCTGCTCGCTGAAGCTTCACGATCCCCTGGTTGCGCTTAACCACGCCAATCGAGCCATCGAACTCAATCCAGACTATGCCGAGGCCTGGAGCAACCGTGGCAATGCGTTCAACGACCTCAAGCGCCATGATGAGGCGCTCGCCAGCCACGAGAGATCCATCGAACTCAATCCAGACTATGCCGAGGCTTGGAGCAACCGTGGCAATGCGTTCAACGACCTCCGGCGCCATGAGGAGGCGCTCGCCAGCTACGATAGATCCATCGAACTCAAGCCCGACTATGCCAAGGCCCACTGGAACAAATCTCTTGTTCTATTGCGCTGCGGCTTCTTCGAAGAGGGCTGGAAACTATATGAGTGGCGTTGGCAGCTAGATAGTTCTACCTCGCTGCGACGAGACTTTATACAACCTCTATGGAGAGGGGAGCAGCCGATTGCTGGGAGAACGATTCTTTTGCACGCTGAGCAAGGTCTAGGGGACACCATTCAATTTTATCGGTATGTAAAGTTGGTTGCCTTACGCGGTGCAAAAGTCATAGTGGAGGTACAAAAGCCGCTAGTTGGCATTTTCAAAACTCTTGGTGGATCGATCACGGTTGTCGCGAAAGGTGATGTCCTACCTAAATTTGATTACCACTGCCCTCTGCTCAGCCTACCCTTGGCTTTCAAAACCGACCTCAACTCAATTTCTGCAGACATTCCCTATCTGTGCCCCGATAACAAAAAGCTACAAGAATGGTCAATTAAAGTTGGGTTAAAAAAGCAAATAAGAATTGGTATTGTATGGGGCGGGAGCAGGGAACACAAGAACGATAAGAATCGAAGTATTTGTGCCTTAGCGATGTCGAAGCTCCTGACGGATAACTTTGAGTGGTTTAGTTTGCAAAAAGAATACAGAGATGGAGATCGACAGATGCTTGAGCGATCAAAAGTCTACGATTACTCGAATGTTCTCCTTGATTTTTCGGATACTGCAGCACTTTTATCTCAGCTTGACCTCGTTATTAGTGTCGATACAAGCGTCGCCCACTTAGCTGGTGCCATGGGCAAACCGACGTGGGTGATGTTGCCGTACATCCCTGATTTTCGCTGGCTGTGGGATCGAGAAGATAGCCCTTGGTATCCAAGTATGCGACTTTTTCGGCAACCCGCTCCAGGTGATTGGTCACCCGTCATTTACAACGTATCGAGTGCATTGCGTGCACGTTATATAGGTATCTGCTGACCGCCCTCCGCACGTTTCTCTCTCTCACACTCACATGCTGATACGTGAGAGAGAGAAATTGAACACAAGAGAGTTTTCAACGTTGATCGCTCGCCTAGCTATTCTCTGCTCTCTCTTACCGCGACAGGTTTGGGGAATGCCAAGTCGAGAGAAGTGGCGGGGTCAAAGGAAATATTCGCTGTCGCTGTTTCCAGTCGCGAGTTGCTTGTAGTCGCAGTTATCCATTTCCTGCCGTTATCGCAACTTCGCAACTAACTTTTACTTGCGACCTTTGCCATTCATTCGTAACTCGTAAATACTTATCACCTGCCTAAAAAAACCAATATTTTTCCGCTCAAATCATTAGCATTTGTTTGAAGTGGTCGACTTATCCGTCAGATCAGCCATATGTTGTTTGTGCTCTCTCAACCAATTTAAAAGGAGTCCGCCGTGAGCACACTTACCTCTCTCAAACTTGTCGCCACAGTGAAACCATCAACATCTTTCCCGTACTTGTTCGTAGAAACAAGCTGTCTGCGAAACTCTGGGAAGATATTGAGATTGTCCAAAGGTCAAGCATCAGGTAAGCCATTCGTGGTTCTCAATGAGCCTTGGTAGCCCAACCTTATGTCTACTGGCTTGTCTTTTGTACACCCGGAAAATATCCCGATAGACGACCCCAGCTGCTCTGGAGCCCATGGCAACTATCACCATAACTACCTAGCCAAATTCGAGAAGTATTACTAAGAAATAATTTCATTGGAAATTTTGCCAGCTGCTGAATTTGGAAGTTATTGCCTGCAAGTGGTCGCTCGTCACCGTAGTCTTTGGGTTACGGTGCGCATATATTCAAACTGACCTAGTACTGCTTGGTTTTTCGTATTTGTTGCACAGCGGGCTAGAAATCCTGTCTTGGATAAACCCGGCCAAACAGGGACAAACGCCTGAAACATTACCTATGAGTTGAGAGAACGGTTGCGAGCTTGATCACAGGTTTCCGAGGACTTCCTCCAGCATCCGAAGTAATCCTCGGGAGTTCGAGGAGAAAAGTTAGATTAAACTTGTAGCCCCACCACTAAGAACTTCATAACCGTCCCAATATGGTCTTGGTAGGTTTCAGATCTAAGCGGTGACTGGCCATGGCTGCATAACGTTTCTACTTGTTTGCCTCATTGCAAAAGGGGAGGCTTACCGCGTCAGTCATAATTGCTTCATGAAAGTTTTTAATTTAGGTTGCGAGCACCAGCACGGGTTTGAGGGCTGGTTTGCTTCAGAAGCCGATTACGACGACCAAGTAGCCCGCGGTTTTTTAGAGTGTCCTGTGTGCAGCAGCAAGCAGATATTGCGAATGCCCAGTGCCCCACGTTTAAATTTTGGAGCTCGTTCTACAGAGACCGTGTCTGACACTACGGTGCAAGCGGATGCGCGTACTGAATCTACAACCCCCGCAGTAAAAGAAGTCTCTACAGATGTGGTGGCAGGGTCTTCCGACCTGGCTTTGCAAGCTGCCTGGCTGCATATGGTGCGGCAGGTACTGCAAAAAACCGAAGATGTGGGTCACCGCTTTGCTGAAGAAGCCCGAAAAATTCACTACGGTGAGGCCGAAGAACGCGGCATTCGCGGGCAAGCCACACGTGAGCAAACCGAGTCGTTGCTGGAAGAGGGCATTGCCGTAATGCCCTTGGTGTTGCCTGAAGCTTTGAAGAGCCCGCTACACTAATTCTGCACTGAATTTACGCCGCGATTTGGAGCAGGGGTTCGCCCAGTTTGATGCGATGGCCGTTTTCAATGCCTTGGGCCAGCTGCATGCCCTCAGGGGCAAAAACGATGATGGTGGAGCCGTGTTCAAACCAGCCCATCTCTTCACCTTTTTGGGCGTGCGCATTACAGGTGAGCGTTTGGGGGCCAGTGTAGTCGTGGTGTAGCTGCAAGTCTAGGCAGTGCAGGCGGATGCTGGCTACCAGCACAGCTCCTACGGGCACTAGTGTGAGTGGTTGTTGTGAGTTGGTTAATGTCATTTCTATCACGGCGCGTTCGTTGCGACAAAACAGGCGCTCGACCCGCTTGAGCGCTATGGGGTTGACGTTCCAGGTATCGCCTTGAATGTGAGTCACGCGTTGTACCGAGCAGTCGGCCGGTGCATGGAAGCGGTGGTACATGCTGCTGGTCAGTCGCAGGGTCACGTAGGTGCCGTTTCGGTGGCGGTTGGCTACTTCATCGCTGCCCATCAGCTCTTTAAGGCTATAGGGCATACCTTTGGCTTGAAAGATTTGGTCGTTTTCAATGGCGCCACATGCGCCGACGATACCGTCACACGGGCTGCAAATGGTGTTGGGGTTGGGGTCAAAAGGGCGCAGACCGGGTTTAAGTTCCCTGATAAAACAGTCGTGCAGGCTCTCAAAACTGCTTTTTTTGGCCTCAGAAAGGTCGAGGTCGGAGCACATTTTCCAAAGTGCAATAGAAACGTCTCGAACCATAGGGTTTTTAATTTTGCTGAATTTGCCCATCCAGCGGGTGAGGGCTATTCGGGGAATTCGGTTGGTCAACAGAAAGTTCAAGTCTTCCTGTAACAAAATACGGTCACGAAGTTCTTTGAGAGTCATGGATATTTCACAATCGTGTAAAAAATTTTCAATAAAAGGTTAAGTTAACTTAAGCAGGATCACATGGCCTACGAAACAGCAATATTGGTTGGCGCACTGGCCGCCGCCTTTCCCTCCATCAAGCGTCGCCTTGAATTGTCACGTGCCAAACACCCCTCATTGACGGGGCATTCGCGCATGGCCAAACGTTTGGCGGGTTGGATTCCAGGTTACGCCTACGACGAAGCCATGTTTTTCAATTGCGATGGAGCACCAGACGCCATTGTGCAGTCTCGCAAGGCTGGTTTTCATGCCTTGGGCGGAAGATTGCAAGCCAAGTCGCCGAAATCGATAGAACTTTCGGCCCAAGCCCGCGAAAGCATTCCGGATTTGCGCTTTACCGGCGCATACCGTGTGCCATACCAGTTCAGCCCCTATGTGCGCCAACACCTCAAAACCGGCAGCTTTGTGCAGTCTTCTGAAGGTGTGACCGTTACAGATTTAGATGGTCAGCGCTATATCGACCTGACAGGCTCCTACGGCGTGAACGTGATGGGCACAGACTTTTACAAGTCATGCATTGACGCGGGCGTGAGCATCGCGCGCGATATAGGCATGGTGCTTGGGGCCTACCACCCTTGCGTGGCCGATAACGTGGAGCGGCTCAAAAAAATATCGGGACAAGACACGGTGTCTTTCCACATGAGCGGCACCGAGGCGGTGATGCAGGCGGTGCGTTTGGCCCGTTATCACACGGGCAAGCGCCATTTGGTTCGCTTTTGCGGTGCTTACCACGGCTGGTGGGAAGACGTACAGCCCGGCCCCGGCAACCCGCTCCCTCCTCGAGAAACTTATACCTTGCGGGATATGCATGAGGCCTCGTTGCGTGTGCTGCGCACCCGTAAGAACATTGCCTGCGTGCTCATTAACCCCTTACAGGCATTGCACCCTAATAAAAACGCCCCTGGTGACTCCACCTTGCTAGATAGCAGTCGCCAAGCAGGCTACGACCGCGCGGCTTACACCCAATGGCTGCACGAGGTGCGCAAGGTGTGTACCGAGCGCGGCATTGTGTTGATTTTTGATGAGGTGTTTTTGGGATTTAGGCTGGCCCCCGGCGGCGCGCAAGAGTACTTTGGCGTGCGGGCCGATATGGTCACTTACGGTAAAACTTTAGGGGGCGGTTTGCCAGTGGGCGTGGTGTGCGGCAAAAACGCCCTAATGCAAAGGTTTCGCGACAAGCGCCCCGCAGACGTGTGCTTTGCAAGAGGTACTTTCAATTCGCATCCTTATGTGATGGGCGCCATGAACGAGTTTTTACGCCGCCTCGAGACCCCTGAAGTGCAGGCGTTGTACGAGGGGCAAGACGAGCGTTGGAACCACCGTCGCGAAGTGTTTAACGCCCGCATGAAGGCCGAGGGCATTCCGGTGGAGGTGGCCAATATGTCGTCCATTTGGACGGTGAGCTACACCCAGCCTTCTCGCTACAACTGGATGCTGCAGTACTACTTGCGCGATGCGGGACTGGCCCTGAGCTGGGTGGGAACTGGGCGTTTTATCTTTACCCTGAACTTCACAGAAGACGATATGGCCGAGGTGGCCGACAGGTTTGTGCGAGCAGCGCAGCAAATGAAGCAGGATGGTTTTTGGTGGCATTCGCCAGAGTTGACCAACAAATCGATCAAGCGCACTTTATTGAAGGAAATGCTGGTCCACATGGGGCGCTGAGTTCGTTAGCTGAGTTGAGGGCGGGCGAGAAGCTCGCCTTTGCTAAGGCGCTAAAGGAGTTCAGCGCAAAAGGGGCGTTGCGTCACAAGACAGCGCCCCACAAAAAAGGGGAAGATAAATCTTCCCCTTTTTGTTGACTATTAGGTTTTATTACACGTGGCGGCTTTCCAGGTTGCTCTGGTCAATCAGCTCGCCTTTAAGCAAATACAAAGGTGATTTGCAATACAACTTCACGTCATGGAAGGGGTCGGTGATGATTTTGATGGCCCAAACCAAACCGGTCCTCAGGTCTTGCTGAACATACAGCTGGAACACGCGGAACACCAAGCCACCCACGCCAATGAACAGCCAGACCCAGCCGACATTGATCATGAACTCGTACAAGCTGGTGTGAGCCTCGACCATGCCGAACAGGTCAGGTTCCAAAAACACAAACACGGGAGAAGCTGCCCAAATAGCCATCAAAACAATTTTGCGCTTGATGTTGTAGCCCACTTTGATTTCTTCTTTGAATTCGTTGGTGGCTTGGTTCACGTGGTCGTAACCCTTAGGCTCAAAGAAGAAGTGACCGGCTTGGCGGCTGGTCATGGACACCAGCCAAGCCATCAAGGCGGCGATAGCGGGGTTGATGAACAACATCACATAGGAAGCCAAGAAGGACAGGGCGCTGATCAGGTGTAAAGACTGGTTGATGCGGCTGTGGTGGTAATAACGGTGGTCATCCCAACGCTGGACGCGCAAAGTTTCTAGAAAAGAACTCACATGGACTCCTGAAAAAAATTCAATGGAACAAATTCTGAACAAATTGCGAAGACAAACGAAGAGGCAAATTGGTCAAAGTTCGAATTATCGCTTGGCTATGGTCGGTTTTAATTATGAAATTACGATGACATGATTTTGGGTGTCACGTTGTTTTCACACAATTTCAAGCTTAAATGACAGTTGTGTCACGGTTTTGTGATCTTGACATGAGAGAGTGGTTATCTATGCAGCAAGATGCGACAGACCTTTTGGTGGAAGATTTGCCTGGAAACCGCCCCCAATTGCGGGTGGCGGTGGTAACCGAAACGTATCCCCCCGAAATCAACGGTGTGTCATTGTCACTCAAAAAGGTGGTGGATGGCCTGCGCGAGCGGGGGCACCAGGTGCAGTTGGTGCGTCCGCGCCAGCCCAAGTCCGATGCGGGGGTGATGCGCGAACCCGCGGTTGCGGATGCCGCTGCCGGCGCCAATCAAGATGTGTTGTTGCGGGGCATGCCCATTCCGCGCTATCCCAACTTGCAGTTGGGTCTGCCTTCCAGAAAGCGTTTGGAGCCTTTGTGGACGCTCAAGCGGCCCGACGTCGTGCACATTGCTACCGAAGGCCCGTTGGGCTGGTCCGCCCTGAAGGTGGCGCGCAAACTCAAAATCCCAGTCACGTCTGACTTCAGAACCAACTTCCATTCCTATAGCAGCCACTACGGCGTGGGTTGGCTGAGCAAGCCCATCATGGCGTACTTGAAGCGCTTTCACAACCAAACGGCTTGCACCATGGTGCCCACCGCCAGTTTGTCAGAAAGACTGTCGGACGCTGGTTTTTTGCGTTTAAAGGTGGTGCCTCGCGGTGTAGATCTGCAGCGTTTTGACCCTGCGCACCGCAGCGAAACACTACGCGCCTCTTGGGGCGCCAAGCCAGACACACCTGTCATCATGTGTGTCTCGCGTTTGGCCAGCGAAAAAAATCTTCAGTTGCTGGTTAGGGCCTACGCCCAAGCCAAACTGGTGCGGCCCGATGTGAAGCTCGTGCTGGTGGGCGACGGCCCCGCCCGTGCAGAGCTCAAAGGCCTTGCGCCCGATGCTATTTTTGCTGGCGTTCAAACCGGTCAGGCCTTGTCTGAGCATTACGCGTCCGCCGATATTTTTGGGTTTCCCAGCCAAACTGAAACTTTTGGCAATGTGGTGCTCGAAGGCATGTCCAGCGGATTGGCTGTGGTGGCATTTGACTATGCCGCCGCGGCCGAAACTATTCAGCATGGGCAAAACGGCCTACTGGCAAGGCTGAATGACGATGAAGGTTTTGTGCAGCGCGTGGTGGAGCTCACCGTAGAGCCTGACCGTGTGCAGCGCCTGCGCCAAGCGGGCCGCGTGACCGTGCAAAGCTGGGATTGGCAACAAATCGTTGCGCAAGTCGAGGCTGTGATGCTGCAGGCTTTGGCGGTCCCGTAAAACTCGTCCCCAGTAGGCTTGTCCGTGGCTGTGCCGTAGCGCCTCAGCCGCCACCGTGGCGAATGTGGCGCATCAGGGGTTTAAACCCCTGTCTTTGTGGCATTCTGCGCATCAGGATGTAGGTGATGGTGCCAGCTAAAGCCAAGCCCACAAAGGCCATCACCGCCCGCACTGGTGTGTCTGCTGCAATCAGCGCAGAGTAAACCCCCATGGTGATCAAAACGCTCAGGTTCTCGTTAAAGCCCTGCACCGCAATGGACTGACCAGCCGTCAGCAAGCGGTGACCACGGTGCTGGAGTAAAGCGTTCATGGGGACGACCAAAATACCCCCTAGTGCGCCCAGTATCAGCAAAGATGGCACGGCCAGCTGCCAGGTAGGGATCCACAAAGACATCAGCAACACGATACCCATCAAAATGCCCACAGGAAGCACCGATGTGGCGTGCTTTAAGCGCAAGCGTGTGGCTACCCACACGGCCCCCACCACCACGCCCAGCGCCACAATGCCTTGCATGTAGGCGGCTTTGTCTAGCGTGAGCCCTAAAAACTGAACCGACCAGTGCAGCACTGCAAATTGCAACAGTGCACCCACGCCCCAAAACACGGTGGTGAGCAACAAAGACAAGCCGCCTGAGCGATCACGCCAAAGTGTGCGGTTGGCTTTCCAAAAGTCTGAAGACATATGCCACACGCTCAGCGGTCTTCGGGGGTACACCGCACCGCTGGGCACGATACCTAGATTGAGAAAGCCTGCAACCACATAATGCATCAAGATGACCACGAGCGACACATTCAGGCTGGCAGAAGACGCTCCTAAAGTCAGCGGCCACAAAGTTGCCGCAAAGCTCACCAGCTCAGACTGCAGCCATATGGAAGAGACCAGCGCCCCGCCCAGCCCTGTGCCCAGCAGCACGGACATGACCACCGCACATTCAATCCAGCCGTTGGCAGACACCAAGCGTGAGGGGGGGACGCTTTCGGTGATCAGACCATATTTGGCAGGGGCGTAGGCGGATGCGCCCATGCCCACCAAGGCAAAAGCCAGCATGGGCGGCGCGCCCCAAAGCATGGCGGCAGCGCCTACCCACTTGAGGGCGTTCATCCAAGCCATAAGGCGGCGCTTGCACACCCGATCGGCCAAGTTGCCAATAAAAGGCGCCAAAAACACGTAGGCCAAGGTGAAGGCAAATTTGAGCAGTGGCGCCCACCATTCGGGCGCATTTAAAAACTGCAAATGTGCAATGGCCACAATCAACAGCGCATGGTCGGCCAAGGCCGAGATGAACTGTGCCGAAATCAGCCAAGAAAAGCCGCGTGGCAGGCGGTCTTGCATGTGAAGGATTAGGCGGCGGAGGGCGCAGTGGCGGTTTGACGCGCCAAAACATTGCCGCGGCCTATGCCTTGGTAGGCAATGCCCAGGTCCTGCAATTGCTCGGGGTCGTACAGGTTGCGCCCATCAAAAATCACGGCTTGGCGCAATTGTTGTTTAATCAGTGCAAAGTCCGGGTTGTGGAACTGTTTCCATTCGGTCAGTACCACCAAGGCGTCAGCGCCTATAAGCGCCGCGTTGGGGGTATCCGCCATGTGCACGCGGTCGATGCCACCCGCAATGTCTGCCAAGTCTTCGCTAAGGGCCTGTTGAGCCGCAGGCATGGCCACGGGGTCGTGCGCTTGGATGCGTGCACCGCGCGAAATCAGCTCGCGAATCATGTAGCGACTGGAAGCCTCGCGCATGTCATCGGTTTGGGGTTTAAAGGCCAGGCCCCAAATGGCAAAAGTGCGGCCGGTCAAGTCGTTGCCTAGCCTCTGGGTGATGCGGCGCAACAGCACGTTGCGCTGGGCAAGGTTGACGCGTTCCGTAGCTTCCACCACCTCCATGTGGCTGCCGTTTTTGGTGGCGGTTTGTACCAAGGCCCGCGTGTCTTTGGGAAAGCAGCTGCCGCCGTAGCCTGTTCCTGCATACAAAAAGCTCGGGCCAATGCGGCTGTCGCTGCCAATGCCGCGGCGCACGGCGTCCACGTCTGCGCCAACCAAGTCGGCTAAGTTGGCAATTTCGTTCATGAACGAAATGCGTGTGGCCAGCATGGCGTTGGCAGCGTACTTGGTGAGCTCAGCACTGGGCACGTCCATCCACACCATGCGCTCATGGTGGCGGTTAAGCGATGCATACAAACGGCCCATAGCCTCTTTGGCGCGCTCGCCCATAGGCGTGCGCGGAATACCCACCACAATGCGGTCAGGGTGCATGAAGTCGTCAATGGCCGCACCTTCTTTTAAAAACTCGGGGTTAGACACCACCACAAACGGCAGGTCGGCTTTGCCGCAGACTTTAAGTTCGGCAGCCATCGCTTGGGTTACCCGCTCGGCGGTACCGACTGGTACGGTGGACTTGTTCACAATGACGATGGGGCCCGTCATGGCGCGTGCCACCTGCTGCGCGGCGGCAATCACGTGTGCCAGATCGGCAGAACCGTCTTCTTGTGGCGGGGTGCCCACCGCAATGAACATGATTTCAGCGTGCGTCACCGCAGCAGGCATGTTGTCCGTAAAACTCAGGCGCTTGCCATGGGCGTTGCGCAGAATCAGAGCGTCTAGGCCTGGCTCGTAAATCGGTACGCCACCGGCCAAAAGCATGTCCAACCGAGTCTTGTCATTTTCAACACACACCACCTCGTGCCCCAACTCTGCCAGGCAAGTTGCCGTGACCAAACCCACATAACCCGCACCGATCACAGAAACTTTCAAACCACGCTCCTAGAAATAACCTGTCATATTGCGGCTTTTTGGTGACATTTGAGTGACTTTACCGTGAAGCTTCGCGGCAAAGGGGGCTTTGATGCGTGACGCCTCTTGTGCGTATACTGTGTTTATGAACAGTATTTGTGTGCCTATGCTCGGAAGCGCGCAAGCGGGTTTTCCCTCGCCTGCAGAAGACTTGCAAGAGCAGGCCATAGACCTGACCCGATTGCTGGTGACCCACCCCCAAGCCACGTATTTGGTCAGGGCCCGCGGCGCCTCTATGGTGGAGGCCGGCATTTTTGACAACGACCTGATGGTGGTCAACCGTGCCATCAGACCCCGTCACCAGCACATTGTGGTGGCGGTGGTAGATGGCGAATTCACTATCAAAATGCTGTACCAGCGCCAAGGGCGTACCAAGCTCAAAGCTGCCAACCCGACCTACGGCGACATCACCCCTAAAGAGGGCCAAACCCTGGAAATTTGGGGCGTGGTGACCGCTGCCATCCGCCAGTTCAAGCCTTAGCAGGGACTTTCACGTGTACGCCTTGGTCGACGGCAACAACTTTTACGTGTCGTGTGAGCGCGTGTTTCGCCCCAGTCTGAACGCGCGGCCGGTGGTGGTGCTCTCCAATAACGACGGTTGCGCCATTGCGCGGAGCAACGAGGCTAAGGCCTTGGGTATTGCGATGGGGGCGCCTTGGTTCAAGATTCGACACTTTCAGGAGTCGCACGGTCTGGTGGCGCTGTCCGCCAATTTTGCGCTGTACGGCGACATGAGCCAGCGCATGATGAGCTTGGTGGCGGGTTTGGGGCATCGCCAAGAGGTGTATTCCCTTGACGAGTCGTTTGTAGACCTGAGCGGTGTCCGTGGCGACTTGGTGGACCGCTGCCGTCGCATGCGCGCGCGCGTACTGGGCTGGACAGGGCTGCCCACCAGTATTGGCTTAGGTCCCACTAAAACCTTAGCCAAGTTGGCCAACCACATGGCCAAAACCGCAGAACGCAAGCCCGGCAGCTACCCCGAACATTGGGCGCAAGTGTGCCATTTGGGGGCGGCATCGCCCGCAGAGTTGGCCCAAGCCATGGGTACAACCGAGGCGCGCGAAGTGTGGGGTGTAGGGCCACGCATCGCGCGGCAGCTGGCAGACGCTGGCGTGCACACCGTACAGGATTTGCAGCAACTGGACCCCGCCGCCGTGCGCCGTAGGTGGTCTGTGATGCTCGAGCGCACCGTGCGCGAGCTGCAGGGGGTGTCATGTATTTCTTTGGACGATGCGCCACCGCCCAAGCAGCAAATTGCGTGCACCCGATCCTTTGGGCAGCCGGTATTGCCCTTGTGGGAGCTTGAAGAAGCGGTGACCACCTTTGCTAGCCGTGCGGCCGAGAAGCTTCGTCAACAGCGCAGTTGTGCCGCCCAAGTGCTGTGTTTTATTCGCACCAGTCCGTTTCGGGACGACCCACCTTACGCCCGCTCGGTGCTGGTGCCCCTAATCCGACCGAGTCACGACACGGTGTGCATCGTCCAAGCGGCGCTGCTGGGGCTGCGCAGCATTTACCGCAGCGGCTATAGATACGCTAAAGCGGGTGTGATGCTGGTCGACTTGAGGGACGCACGCATAGCGCAAGGCGAATTGGCTTTGTGGCCGCCCGCAGAAGATGCTTGGGCCATGGCAGCGCAACCGTCGCAGGGGGCTAGGGACGGCTTGATGCAAGCGCTGGACACGCTGAACCGCCGCTACGGGCGAGGGACGGTGGTGCTGGCCAGCAGCGGCGTGGTGAGCCATGCCCCAGTCTTCAATGTCCAGAATGCCATAGACCCTCCGGGGGGCGCTTCTAAGGGCGCACCGCGGCACTGGTTGATGAGGCAGGAGCGCAAAACCCCACGCTACACCACTCGAATTGATGAAATTCCTATAGCCCGTGCCTAATTGCTGTTTAAGGTTCATGCTGTCCAAACTTAAATTAAGGACCTATCATTCAAGTTCAAACTTAAATTCAACCGAGGAGGTTCCCATGTTGCCGCACAAACCGCTGTTCAATGGTTCATTCACATCTGATGTATTCAAGTCTGGGTTCGCCCTGTTGGTGGGGGCAGCCAGCTTGGCCTGGTGTGCACTAAGCCCTATGTCGTCGGCGCAGGCGCAAAACTACCCGACCAAATCGATCAAGCTGCAGGTGCCTTTTGCGCCGGGCGGTACCACCGACATCATTGCCCGCGTGATAGCAGACCCGTTGAGTAAAGTGCTGGGCCAGCCTGTGGTGGTGG
>CAMAWQ010000014.1 GCA_945862005.1 Hylemonella gracilis
GACGCAAGCCTGCTTTTGTGCTCCGAAAGTCGACAGGATGATTGGGGTGCCTGACAGCTCTTCTTACGTCGGCATGATCCGAGTCAAGTTCGCGGGTTTGGTTGACCATCTCAGCCCTCCTGACTAAGCAGGAAAACACCCCGGAGCAATATTGCATTGTAAACACCACTGGCTGGAAAGGCTCACCACAAGACCGCCTGACATCGCTTCAACAACAGTTGGGCTGCGGCACCCAGTGCGGGTCCTGCGTGCCCGAGTTGAAGCGCCTGATCAGCATCAGCCCATAAGCTCTCTGCTTATCCGAAATCCTTAAAAACGCACACAATCTGCACCAGCACACACAGACACCCTTGGGTAAAAGACCATGAGCATCAGCGCTTACATTCGTGAAATCGGCCGCGGCAAAGACGGGGCCCGTGCGCTGACACGCGAGCAAGCTGCCGACTTGATGGGCCAAGTGCTGGACGATCAGGTGAGCGACCTGGAACTTGGCGCCTTTTGTTTGGCCATGCGCATCAAGGGCGAAACCCCTGAAGAAATGGCCGGCTTTCTTGACGCCACCGAAAGTCGCCTAAACCGCACAGCGCCCGCTGCCAACCCGGTGGTGGTTTTGCCCAGCTACAACGGTGCCCGCAAAATGCCCGGGATGCTGCCGCTGCTGGGCCTGCTGCTGGCTCAGCGCGGCTTGCCGGTGTTGATTCATGGTTGCGCCACCGAATCCAGCCGTGTCTACACGTCTGAGGTGCTCAAGGCCTTGGGCATAGAAATACCCCCATGTGTTCCCGTGCCTGAACTTGGGCAGGTGCGCTTTGTGCCTACAACCCTTTTGAGTCCCGCTTTGTTCAAGCTGCTGGAAGTGCGCCGCGTAGTGGGTTTGCGCAATCCTGGGCACAGTTTGGTCAAGCTGATGAACCCAGTGGCGGGGCCTGCCCTACTGGTGAGCAGCTACACCCACCCCGAATACGCCCATGCCATGTCTGCCACCTTGGCCTTAAGACAAGCGGACGCCCTGTTGCTGCGCGGCACAGAAGGTGAACCCGTGGCCGACCCAAGGCGCACGCCTTATATGGAAGGCTTTTTAGCTGGCAAGCCCGTAGTTTTAGAGCTCCCACAAACCGGCACCTTGTTAAACCTGCCACCCTTGCCACCAGGCCCAGAGGCGCAAGCCACTGCGGTTTATATTCGCTCTGTACTGGATGGCCAGCAAGAAGTGCCGGCCTCTATTGCCGTTCAGGTGGCTCATATCGTTCAGCTACACGCACAAATTTCGCACACTCAAATTTCATAAATTGCGACCAAGCAAGTACACCGTAAACCGCCCGTGAAGCCCAACGACGCCCTTATTCCCGCCAACTCCTTAGGCACCTGCACCTTGGTAGGCGCTGGGCCTGGCGACCCCGAGCTGCTCACACTCAAAGCCGTTAAGGCCATTGGCCAAGCCACCATATTGTTTGTGGACGATTTGGTCAACGAGGAGGTGTTGACCCACGCCGCCCCAAAGGCTCGCATCGTGCACGTGGGCAAGCGCGGTGGGTGCCAATCTACCCCCCAAGCGTTTATTGAAAAACTCATGATTCATGCGGTACAACAAGGCGAGCGCGTGGTGCGCCTTAAGGGCGGCGACCCATTTATCTTTGGGCGCGGCGGCGAAGAGGTTGAACACCTTCAAGCTGCAGGCATAAAGGTGCAAGTGGTTAACGGCATTACATCTGGGTTGGCAGCCGTGTCGTCATTGGGCGTACCCCTGACCCACCGCGAACATGCACATGGCGTGGTGTTTTTAAACGGCCACGCCAAGCCAGGCGAAAGCGGACCCAACTGGGCCAACCTGGCAGTCACCGCCCACCAAGCAAAATTGACTCTAGTGATCTACATGGGTGTAGCCAGTGCTGCGCATATTCAACAAGGATTGCTCAAAGGTCTGCCCGGTGATACACCTGTGGCACTCATCCAAAATGCCAGCCTACCCAACCAGCGCCACACCACCACCCCGCTGACCCACTTGCACACCACATTGGTGCAAGAGCAATTTGCCAGTCCTTGTGTGATTGTGGTGGGGGATGTGTTGTTGGGGCAGATGGAGATGGTGAAGCAGGCGCAAGCTCAATCGGCTCTGCTTGCTGCGGCTCAAGTAGCCTGAAAGCATACACCCCATAAAGCGCCTATCAAGCACAATGCCTTATGCAAAAATTTGATGTTGCAGTTGTAGGCGCAGGCGCTGCTGGTCTTTTTTGTGCTGGTGTGGCGGGCCAATTGGGGCTCAAAGTCTTGGTGCTAGACCACAGCGCCAAAGTGGCAGAAAAAATTCGTATTTCAGGCGGTGGGCGTTGCAACTTCACCAACCGCGACCTAGATTCCCGCTCAGCTCACAAACACTTCATCAGTCAAAACCCAAATTTTTGTCGCTCTGCGCTGTCGCGCTACACACCCCAAGACTTTTTAGATTTGCTACACCGCTACGAAATTGCGTTTCATGAAAAACACAAAGGCCAGCTGTTTTGCGACCGCTCTGCCGACGACATCATCCAGATGCTGCTACGCGAATGCGATGCTGGTCAAGTGACGCGACGGCAGCCCTGTGCTGTTCGTGCAGTACGGTATTCCAATGGTGTTTACGAGCTCGACACTGATGCAGGCACGGTTCAAAGTTCAGCCTTGGTGGTTGGCACTGGCGGCCTCTCCATACCCAAAATTGGCGCCACCTCTTGGGGCTATGACATCGCCAAGCAGTTTGGCTTGCGCATGGTGCCCACACGTGCCGCTTTGGTGCCGCTGACTTTTAATGCGGCCTCCTGGGCACCCTATGCCCAATTGGCGGGTTTGTCCTTGCCTGTCCATATTGAAACGGGCTCCAAAACCAATCAGATGGGTTTTATGGAAGATTTGCTCTTCACCCACCGAGGCTTGTCCGGGCCTGGCGTTCTGCAAATATCCAGTTATTGGCAAGACAAAACCCCCATTTGCATCAATCTGGCGCCCGAACAAAGCCTGACCGACCAGCTTTTACAAGCCAAACAGCGGTCTCAAAAGCTCATTAGCAATGAGCTTGGAGCTTGGCTGCCCCACCGCCTTGCCGAAACTTGGGTGCAACATGACGCCGCATGGCAACGCGCCATCAACCAAGCAACGGACAAAGCCCTGACGCATTTGGGGCAGTCCCTCAGTGGCTGGGCGCTCACCCCATCGGGCACCGAGGGCTATGCCAAAGCTGAGGTTACCGCTGGCGGCGTGGACACCCGAGATTTGTCCAGCCAAACCATGGAATCTAAGCAAAAAGGCTTGTATTTCATTGGAGAAGTGGTGGATGTGACCGGATGGCTGGGCGGCTACAACTTTCAGTGGGCTTGGGCCAGCGCCTATGCATGTGCACAGGCTTTGGCAAACCAGCACGCCAGCCCGTAGGAAAACCCTAAAACAGATGTTTATATAAACGCTATAATTTGGGGCTTTTCTGGCATGACCTCTGCCGGCCACAAAATTTTAGGCAGAGGATGTTTTGCACACATGGCGATTGGGTCCGATCTTCCTAATCACCCGCTGTGGGCCCCTTTCGGTAACCAATTGAATGACAACCATCCGCGTTAAAGAGAACGAACCCTTTGATGTAGCCTTGCGCCGCTTCAAACGAACTATTGAAAAGCTGGGTCTTTTGACTGACCTGCGTGCTCGCGAGTTTTATGAAAAACCCACCGCAGAGCGCAAGCGCAAAAAAGCTGCAGCTGTAAAGCGCAACTACAAGCGCATTCGCTCGATGCAATTGCCTAAGAAGATGTACTGATTCTTCGTAGGCCTGCATTTTGGAACCCGCGCACAGCCAGACTGACGCGGGTTTTGTTATTTAAGGGTGTTGTTTATATAAGGAGCTCCACATGAGTCTCAAAGACCAAATCAACGAAGACATGAAGTCCGCCATGCGCGCCAAAGAGGCTGAGCGCCTGGGCACCATCCGCTTGCTGCTGTCTGCCATGAAGCAAAAAGAGGTGGACGAGCGCATCACCCTAGACGACGCGGCCGTGATTGCCATTGTGGACAAGCTCATCAAGCAGCGCAAAGATTCGGTGTCTGCCTATGCACAAGCCCAGCGCGAAGACCTGGCCGACATTGAACGCAAAGAAATTGTGGTGTTAGAGGCCTACCTGCCGCAACGCATGAGCGCTGAAGAAATTACAGCTGCAGTTCAGGCCTTAGTGGCTGAATTGGGCGCGAACGGCCCGGGTGATATGGGCAAGGTCATGGGTGCGGTCAAAGCCCGTCTCGCGGGCAAAGCGGATATGGGTTTGGTTTCGGCTGCGGTCAAGGCAGCGCTGAACTGAAACGCCAACCTAAGCGGCTTACTGGCAGAAATTAACTGCCAGCCAACTTCATCCGGTTGATCAAAATGGACCCTACGGTTTTGGCACCGTAGGTGTAGGCATCTGAACCCACAGCCTCAATACCGGCGAGCATGTCTTTCATGTTGCCCGCAATGGTGATTTCTTGCACCGGAAACACAATGCGACCTTGCTCCACCCAAAAACCACTGGCACCACGCGAATAATCGCCCGTGACGTAATTCACGCCCTGCCCCATCAGCTCGGTTACAAACAATCCTGTCCCCAGCTTGGCTAGCATGGCGTTGAGGTCATCGCTAGGCTGAGTAAGGCTCGAAGTCAACACGAGATTGTGGGAGCCGCCAGCATTGCCGGTGGTGCGCATGCCCAGTTTTCGGGCGGAATAACTGCCTAAAAAATACCCCTGCACGCGTCCATCCTCAATCACAGAGCGCGCCTGCACCTTCACACCTTCATCGTCAAAAGGCGAACTGCCCTTACCACGCTGAATCGTGGGATCCTCCAGCAACTGAATATGTTTGGGCAACACCCGTTTGCCTAAGCTGTCCAGCAGAAAAGAGCTTTTACGATAGAGCGCACCACCGCTTATGGCCTGCACCAAAGCGCCTAACAAGCCAGAGGCCAGAGGGGACTCAAACAAAACTGGGCACTCGGTGGTCGCTATTTTTCGACTGCCCAAACGGCTCAATGACCGTTCCGCCGCATACCGCCCCACTGCGGCAGGAGACGCCAAATCCACCGAACGTCGCTGCGAGCTGAACCAGTAATCGCGCTGCATGTCATCGCCAAAACCTGCAATGGGTGAAACCGACAAGGTGTGCCTAGAGCTGGCATAGCCGCCTCTAAAACCATGGGTGTGTGCGCTGAAAAAATGCGATTGCTGCGCAGACACAGAAGCGCCTTCGCTATTGGTAATACGGCTGTCAGTGTCAAAAGCAGCGGCCTCAGCTGCGCGAGCCAAATCGGCAGCCTCAGGACTTTGAATGGTCCAGGGATGAAACAAGTCCAGATCACGTGAGGCCTCTTGGAGGGACACCACATCGCCCTCATCGGGCAAGCCCGCCACCGGGTCTTCGGCCGTGAAGCGGGCAATATCAAACGCGGCCTGAACCGTTTGCTCAATGGCCCGTGTAGAAAAATCTGAGGTGCTGGCGTTGCCGCGGCGGTTGCCCACATACACCGTCACGCCCAAAGATTTGTCTCGGTTGCGCTCCACGTTTTCTAAATCGCCTTTACGCACCGAGACGCTCAGTCCACAGCCTTCAGAGGCTTCGGCACCTGCGTCGCTTGCGCCCAATTTTTTGGCATGCGCTAAGGCGGCATCTACCAGGTCGGCAAAAAAATCACGGCTGTAGCTGAAACCGTTGTTGCCAGAAGTTGATGCAGAATTTGACATGTCAGATAGGCCTGAAGAGAGCCTTGGGTTGTTCGTTTCGAGGGCTATGATACTTGGCGAAACCCTATTCAGCCCCATGTCCAGAAAACCCAAAAAAGGCTACTACGTCAAAGGTCAGTTTGTTGCAGAAGGCAGCGAATTAGATTTAGAACTTAAGCGCGAACTCAAAGGCGACACTGAGGTCAGCAGGACCGACCTCAAACGCGAAAGCACTGAACTCCAAAAGCTTGGCGAAGACCTCATGCATTTGCGAGCTGACTTGATGGCCAAACTGAATCTGCCCGAAAAATTGTTAGACGCCATTGCAGAAGCCAAAAAAATCACCAACTTTGAAGGCAAAAGAAGGCAGATGCAGTTTGTAGGCAAACTGATGCGCCAACTGGACCCTGAGCGGATTGAAGCCGCCAAGCGCGCGTTAGCCGAGCAATATGCACCGTCCATACAAGAGACCCTGCTGTTGCACCAATCCGAACAATGGCGTGACCGCTTGATTGCAGATGACGATGCCGTGGCTTTGTGGATCACGCAGCATCCAGATACCGACAGCCAGCAATTGCGCTCACTGGTGCGGCAGGCGCGCAAAGACGCCATCACTCCGGATGCAGCAGCCATCAGCAAAGGGCTAGCCCCCAGACAGGGCAAAGCCTATAGAGAGTTGTTTCAAATGGTTAGACAAACTTTACAAAACACATGCGCAACACCCCTTTAAGCCACGCCTCTCATGTTCAATACGAACCAGTGCACATTGGCATCGTGTCTGTCAGCGACCGCGCTTCCAGCGGCGTGTACGAGGATAAAGGCCTACCCGCCCTCAAAGAGTGGTTGGTTCGTGCGCTGAAAAATCCGGTCACGTTTGAAGAGCGGCTGATTCCAGACGAACAAGGGCAAATCAGCAAAGCATTGATCCAACTGGTGGAGTCGGGTTGCAGTTTGGTGCTGACGACTGGAGGGACAGGACCCGCCCTGCGAGATGTCACGCCCGAGGCCACCCTGGCGATAGCACACAAAGAAATGCCCGGCTTTGGCGAGCAAATGCGGCAAATCAGCTTAAAGTTTGTGCCCACGGCCATTTTGTCGCGACAAGTGGCCGTGGTGCGTGATCACTGCCTCATCATCAACTTGCCAGGCCAGCCCAAATCGATTCAAGAAACTTTAGAAGGCCTGAAGGCTGAAGACGGCACCCAAGTGGTGCCGGGTATTTTTGCAGCGGTCCCTTATTGCATTGATTTGATCGGCGGGCCCTACCTGGAAACAGACGATGCTGTGTGCAAAGCATTCAGACCCAAATCCGCTCAACGCACAACCCCTGCTTCTATCGTGCACTGATCAGCTGGCCTGCTTTTGCAGAAACTCGTTCATCATCAACCGCTTCATCATCAAAGCGGCGCAATCGGGGCTAGACAAAACGAGGCAAGTTGCCGCTGTTTGCGCTTGAGACAACGCCCCTGACATTGAAAACTGCGCCAGCATGACCACATCCACCTCAGGCAACAACTTCAAAGCTTGAACCACTTTACGGTGATGCACGTCGGCTTGACCTTGCGCTAAGTCTTCCATAGCACCTGAGGCCAATTGGCTGTGTACTGAAACTTTGAGGCCGCGGCTTTGCACCAAAGCTTCGAACTCTTGGGTCAGCGCGGGGATGGTGGCAGCAAAAGTCGCCACCATACCGACACGCCAAGGTTTTCCTAGTTGGGCACCCGCCAAGGCGTCTTCAAACATGGCCTCGTTGGGCTTAAGGGTGGGGAGGCCTGTGGCACGCTGCGCCGCCTCAATCGCCGGACCAAACGCAGAACAGGTGAACAAAATACCCTCAGTGCCCTGCCTTTGGGCGTACAAAGCCAGGTCTTCAAACCGCTGCACCATGGCAGGTGTCAAGCTGCCCGCTTTGGCCAAATCTTGTGACAAGGTGTTATCTAAAAGATGCATGGCATCGGCTTGGGGCCAATGCTGTGCGAATGCTTTAGAAATAGGCTCCATTGCCAAAGGTGTGGCATGGATGAGGGCAATGCGGGGCGGGTTAAAGTGCAAGAATCTGAAGGCGTTTTGAAAATTATTGGGTAGTGTAGTCTCGGCTTATGCCTATGAGCATCAACTAGGCATCTAAGGCGGCTATTAGTGGATAGAGTCACGCCGCTGCCCTAAACTGAAGTCACCTGTTCAAACTAAAGCTAGAGGAGCTTTCTTATGTGCCGTTGGCTAGCCTATGCCGGACCCGCGATTTTTCTGGAAGATTTGCTTTTTGAGCAAGAGTATTCGCTGGTGCAGCAAAGTCTTTCGGCCCGAGAGTCTTCTTGGACCACCAATGGCGACGGTTTTGGAGTAGCTTGGTATGGCAGCAGACGCCATCCGGGTCTGTTCAAAGACATCTTGCCTGCTTGGAACGACAGCAACCTCAGGTCGATTGCGTCTCAAATTGAGTCGCGCTTGTTTTTTGCGCATGTGAGGGCCTCTACCGGCACCTCGGTATCTCGAAGCAATTGCCACCCGTTCAGTTTTCAAAATTGGGTATTCATGCACAACGGCAAGATTGGCGGCTGGCACACCTGCCGTAAAGATATTGAGTCTTTAATTCACCGCGACTTTTACACGCACCGCGTGGGCACGACCGACAGCGAAGCGCTGTTTTTGATCGCCCTATCAGAGGGTTTGCAGGATGACCCCGAGCTTGCCATGAGCACTACCTTGTCTAAGGTGCAGGACATCATGAATGCGCATGGAGTGGATGAGCCGCTAAGGGTGTCTGCCGCTTGTGCAGATGGCAACCAAATTTGGGGCTTTCGCTACTCCAACGACCACAACTCCCCCAGCCTTTACTACGGGACACCCAACACGCACGCCAAAGACCACTTTGAAGGTCAAATCAACACCCTAGCTTCGGAGCCTTCAGACAACGATGCATCGCACTGGACCAAAGTGGAGGAGTCTTCTGGCGTGCACTGGACCGGCGGGAAAGTACGGATGTTCCCCATGGACTTGTGACTTTATGCTGGTGGGATGAACCACACTAAATTACCCAAGTCACCCGCTAATTATTCATTTTTACTTTCATATTTAAAGCCTTGGGTTTTAAGTCTGTGCGGATGGCTATTCTTCGCACAACTTAGTTTGGCCCAAGACTTTCCGAATCGCACTGTCAAAATTTTTGGACATGGCGCAGGCAGCACAGCCGATTACTTATCCAGATACCTAGGCCAAAAACTTTCTGAAAAATGGGGGCAACCCGTTGTGGTTGACAACCGGGCTGGAGCAGGGGGCACCATTCCAGGCGACATGGCGGCCAAGTCTCCCGCTGACGGCTACACCTTGTTTATGGGGCATGCGGGCCCGATGGTGAGCTCGGTCACGCTCTACCCCAGTTTACCTTACGACCCCGTACGCGATTTTTCCGGAGTTTCCATGGTAGCCACCGGCGTGACGGTGATGATGGTTCACCCCTCCATTTCCGCCAACTCGGTCTCTGAGTTCATCCAATTCGCCAAAAACAGAAACGACCTGAACTTTGCCTCCGCAGGCAACGGCACCATCAGCCACATGACGGGTGAGTTGTTCAAGCAGGTCACGGGTATTCCCATGATGCATGTGCCGTACAAGAGCGCAGGGCAGGGGTTGAACTCTTTGTTGGCTAATGAAACTCAGGTGTCTTTTTTGTCACCAGTCACCGCTTCAGCGCAACTTAAATCGGGCAAGCTCAAGGCCCTTTTGGTTTCAAGTGCGGAACGGTTTCCTGGCACGCCTGATGTCCCTGGCGCCACAGAATCCAATATTCCGGGCATGGATGCTCGACTTTGGTTTGGCTTGTTTGCTCCAGCCAAAACGCCAAGACCCATCATCCAAAAAATTCAACAAGACGTTCAAGAAATCCTGCGACGTCCTGATGTGATGGACGCCTTTTTAAAACAAGGCATTCAGGCCTCTGCATCATCACCTGACCAGTTGGAAGATTTTGTCAAAAGCGAGATCCGCCGCTGGACGCCCATCATCAAAAACGCCAACATCAAAGCCGACTGAACATGAGCACCACATCAGAATTTTCTATTCAAAACAAAGATCCTCGGGTGCTGTCTGCCATTGCCCATTGGGCGCCCAGATTTGTCGCCAACGGCGTACCGATGACCGACTTTCAAGAGGTCACCGCCAACCTAGACCACTGGGACAACTGGTGCTCGGCTTGGTCTGCAAGAGCCTCCATCCACGAAGCCATGGGGCGTGAAGCCCTTGCCCAAGGCTTCGGATATTCGGCCGGACAACACCTCACACGCGCCGCCGTGTGCTACCACTTTGGTAAATTTTTGTTTGTGAACGATTTGGCTCAAATGCGCCAAGCCCACATGAAAGCCGTGGAATGTCGCAACTTAGCGCTGTCCCACCTCAAGCCGGCAGGTGAACGGGTGGCCATTCCTTATCAGGGCCAGTTTCTTTACGGCAACTTGCGCAAACCTCAAGGCGTTGAGCGGCCACCCGTGGTTGTGATGTGCATGGGTTTGGACTCTGCCAAAGAAGAAATGGACGACTACGAAAACCGCTTCTTGGTTCGCGGCTTGGCCACTTTGGCTTTTGATGGCCCTGGTCAGGGCGAAGGCGAATATGACTTTGCACTCTGCCCCGAGTACGAACAACCCGTCAAGGCGGTGGTGGATTTTTTAGAAACGCGCCAAGACATCGACATCAACCGTGTGGGCATTTGGGGCGTGTCGCTTGGAGGCCATTTGGCACCCAGAGCCGCTTGTTTTGAAAAACGTCTCAAGGCATGCGTTGCTTTGTCTGGGGCCTATCAAAGGTCAGGTAATTTTGATGGACGCCCGATCATCAATGTGGAAGCGTTTCGCATTCGATCCAAAAGCGCCAACCTGGAAGAAGCTGGCCAAGTGGCGCTCCGCATGTCGCTTAAAGGCATTGCCAAAAACATCACCTGCCCCATCTACATAGTGGCCGGAGACAAAGACCGGCTCACGCCTGTGGAACAAGCCCACCAGTTGGCAGGAGAGGTTTCAGGCCCATGCGTTTTGAGTGTCATTGAAGGCGGTAACCATGTGGTCAACAACCTTTGGTACCGATACCGCGATCAAACGGCAGACTGGATGGCGGTGCAGCTCAGGGCCTAATTCGTGTGGCCTTAAACTCCAAAGATCTGGCGGGATTTTCAGGCTCTCCATAGGCGCCCAAAATTTCGCCCCTCATTTCTTGTGCATCTTGCTGTTGCACACGCGCCCTTACCCATTTCAGAGCGCCTTGAGCGTCAATAAAACTAAAACTCAACTCAGCCCCTTTTAACTGGGCACCTAGTAGGGGCTGGGTCATACCTCTAAAAGTAAGTGTGCCCGCAAAGCGCTGGTAACGTTGTGTGATGCGCAGTATGGCGGGAGCATGTATCTCGCTCTCGGGCCATCCATTCAACTGCCACTGCCCCTCTATGCGCGCGGGGACCACCCAGTAGTAACCCGTTGGCGTTCGGTACCGGTCCTCAGTGGTAGAGACCTGAATCACTTCATCTGGTTCCCAGTCACCCATGGCAAAGGATGTGGACACCACCCGAGTACCGGGTTTCATGCTTAGGACTGTCGGACGCAGCATTTGATTCAATTCGTCGAGCAAATACAGAGTGAGCACCGTGGCAGATGAAAAGTCTTCTTTAAAAATATCACCCTGAATGATTTTGACGAGGTGGCCCACCCCAGCTTGGGTCACTTGCCGTTGCGCCAATTCAGCCAAGCGGGCGTTGTATTCAATGCCTACAGCCATAGCTCCAAACTGCTTGGCCGCGGCAATGGCAATTTTGCCGTCGCCAGCACCGAGGTCAAACACCAAATCCTGAGGACCCACTCTCGCCACCTCCAGCATGCGCTGCATCAGCGCGTCTTGGGTGGGCAGCCACATCACGTCTTTACCCGGCTGCCCCAGCTTGGGCTGATAGGGTTCGTTGGCATGCACCAGCATGGCCGAACCAACCAGCAGCCAAGCCGCGCAACACCGCAGGGCTATAGACACAAAAGAGAACCCAACCAAGTCCAGGCGCATCAAGCCGCTCGCACGTGAACCGTCATCTCACCCAAACCACTTCCTTTCGCCACCATCACATCTCCGGGACGCACCGGACCCACACCTTGGGGCGTGCCTGTCATGAGCACATCGCCAGGTTCTAGGGTGTAAAAAGACGACGCAAACTCAATCAGTTCTGCCACGTCCATCACCATGTCGGATGTATTGGAGTTCTGGCGCGTTTGACCATTGACGTCGATTTGAATATCGACCTGGTCAGGGTTCAGCCCCTCATCGGCGGTGACCACCCAAGGCCCCAAGACCGTGTAGCTGTCAATCGATTTCCGAAAGCTGCGGTCTTCAGGGCCCCTGATGGTCATGTCCAGACCCAAGCAGTACCCTGCCACGTAGCTGAGCGCATCCTCCTTGCTGACACCATTGGCTGCTCGCCCCATCACCACGCACAACTCAATTTCATGGTCGGTGCGTCGATCCAAAAACCGCTGCGCCACCCCCTGCGAGGCACCCACCACAGAAGAAGAAGCTTTGAGAAAGATGCCCGCCTTGCGAATGTCCGTGATGATGTGTCCAAAGGATTGGCCGTTGTTCCTCATCTCTTCAATGTGCAGCTTGTAGTTGATGGGTGCAGCCAAAACCTTGCCAGGACGCGCCACTGGGCTGTTGAACGTGACTTCGGCTAATGGGAAACGCGTCGCCCCGCTGAGTTGGGCTTGCGCCTCAGCCGACGTGCGCTGCTGCAACCAGTTCCACACGCTCATAAAGTCAGCACCCACCAAATCGGTGACGTCCATCACTTGAGCTTGCGTAAGGTCGCCATCCCAAATCCCCATACGACCGTGAAGGTGGCCAGAGTTGAAGTTCAAAATTTTCATAAAAAGGTCCTGTGGGTTGGCAAAATCATGGTTGGCATCCTAGCCTGAAGCCTGATGCAAAACCATCAGGTGATTTACCGAGGCGGTACATCAATAAGTACTTCAACAGAACCCTCTCTGCGCAGGTCAGCGCCGCCAGACCAAATGCCATCGGCTTTGCGTACCAGGGCCTGTGTGCCGCTATTTAAATTCAGCTCAATAACCTCAGCACCCCGTTGTTTAAGCTTTTCACGAAAAGCGGCGTCAAAGCGCCCTTTTTCCAGCAAGGTAGGGCCGTTTAGGGTACTGATATTGGGCGTATTCACGGCCTCTTGTGGCTCTAAGCCCTCGTGCAACAAGCCCAACAATGTTTTAGCCGTATAGTGAATGATGTGTGCACCGCCCGAGCTGCCCAAATTCATTACTAACTCGCCGCCGGGCTTGTTCAATACTAAAGTGGGCGACATGGAAGACCTGGGGCGCTTGCCTGGCCCTACACGATTGGCAATGGGACGCCCTTGGGCATCTTGTGGCAAAAAGCTGAAGTCGGTCAGCTGGTTGTTAAGAAAAAACCCGCCTTCGAGTCCTTTGCCGCGATTGACCATGATCCGCGCACCAAAAATGCTTTCTATGGTGGTGGTCAACGCTAGAGATGCGCCATACCCGTCTGCAATGCTCATGTGGCTGGTACCTGCTTCGGTTTGGGGCGGCATGGAGCCCCATATCGTGCGGGTGCCTGAGGGTGTGCCTGCTGGGGCCGAACGAGTGCTTTCGTTTCGAATGATGGAGGCACGGTCCTTTAGATAGCCCGAATCAGTCAAGCTGAGCCAACTCCCGGCTGGCGGCGCCACAAAACCTGGATCAGCCACATAAACCGCACGATCGGCAAAGGCCAGCCGAGCAGCTTCCGTATAGCCATGGATCCATTCCTGTTGCAAAGCTTCATTCTTTAAGGCAGTCAGAGAAGCATCTCGTGACAACAAAGCTAAATAAGGCGTATGGCTCAAGATGCCCAATATCTGAGCAATGGCAATGCCGCCCGAACTCGGCGGCGGAAACCCGCACACCTGTACCGATTTTTTAGGTGCCTGGTGTCCTACACACAGGGGATCTCGCTCCAGGGCCTGATAGGTTAGAAGGTCACTGAGCTTCAAACGACCGGGGTTTAAGGGGTGGTGTTGCACCGCATTCACCATGGCTTGCGCCAATTCACCCTCATAGAAAGATTGAGGACCCTGTTCGGCCAATTGCTCTAAAACTTCTTTGAGTTCTGGGTTTTGGAGTAAGTGTCCTATGGGCCAAGGATGGCCTTGGGCATCCAAGTACAGTGCGCGCGCCCAATGATCTTGCTTAAGGACTGGGTATTCCTTGAGGTAAGCGTGCAACCTTTGCGAGACCGGAAAGCCCTTAGAAGCCAAGTCTATGGCGTCTTTTAACAATACTTTCCAAGGCAGGCGACCATGGCGTTCATGCATCAACCCCAAGACCCGAACCACGCCAGGTGTGCCGACCGCAAGACCTCCGTTAACGGCTTCAGTGAACGACATCGCCTCGCCAGTGGGCTTGATAAACAAACGCTCCGTGGCATCGGCTGGCGCTGTTTCTCGGCCGTCGTAAGCCTGAAGTCTGTGGCCATCATGGTGCAGCGCTAGTGCACCACCGCCAATCCCACTGGACTGCGGCTCCACCAAGGTCAACACCATCTGCGCTGCAATAGCAGCGTCCACAGCAGAACCGCCTGCTCGCAAAATGGCAGCACCTGCTTGTGTGGCCAATGGGTGTGATGTGGCAATGGCTGCTGGGTGCTTGACTTTCGGGTGCTGAGCGCACACCTGAAAGCACAGCCCCCACAAAGCCACTGCCCAGAAGGTACAGCGACAGCCCTTTGATAGTATTCCTTTACTCAAAAGAAAACCTTTCATGACACATCCAGACCGCTTTTACCTCGCCGGGGTGATGGGTATGCCCATCATGCATTCCCGCTCCCCCATGCTGCACAACTACTGGTTCAAACAACAAGGCATGGCAGGCAGCTACGTACCTTTAGCCATTCAGCCCACAGGCCTGGCCACGGCCTTGCGTGCGCTGCATCCCTTGGGCTTTTCAGGTTGCAACCTGACCATCCCCCACAAGCAAGAAGCCATGAAGATTGTGGACGAAGTCAACGATGCCGCGCGCCAAATAGGCGCCATCAGTTGCGTGACGGTAAGGGCTGACAGTTCCTTGTTGGGAAGCAACAACGATGCCTTTGGATTCATTCGCAACATTCAACAAGCACAGCCCCAATGGCGCGCCGATGCAGGCCCCATTGTGGTGATTGGGGCAGGCGGCGGATCTCGTGCGGTGTGCTTCGGCCTGATGCAAGAAGGCGCACGGGAAATTAGGTTGGTGAACCGCAGCGACGCCCGTGCCCAGCAACTAGCCGACGACTTTGGTGTACCGTTGCAGGCCTACCCCTGGGCTCAACGGCACGACGTGTTAGCAGGCGCGGCCCTGGTGGTCAACACCACCAGCCAAGGCATGGTGGGGCAAACCCCCTTAGATATTCATCTGGATCCATTGCCTTTAAGCGCTCTAGTCACCGACATTGTTTACAGCCCTCTCGAAACCCCGCTGTTGGCGGCTGCCCGTTTGCGAGGTAACGTCATCGTGGATGGCTTAGGCATGCTGCTGCACCAAGGACCACCCGCCTGGAAGTCTTGGTTTGGCTTAGAACCCAAGGTCACGCCAGAACTCAGAGCCTTGGTAGAGCAAAGTCTTTAAGACTGCCTTTAGTTCAGCTTGGCGCGAAAGTGGTCCCAGGTGCGCTTGAACAACTGCTCGTTCCACAGCTTTTCTCTACACATACTGATTTCATGCTCTGAAAACGCATAGGGCTTGCCAATTTGCATGGCCATGTACTGACGGTAGGCGTTTTCCTCCATGTAGTTGGCCAGCACAAACGCCTCGACAATGCTTTTACCTACGGTCACCGCACCATGAGACTTCATCAGTGCTGCAGACTTGTCGCCTAATGTGGCGGCCAAACGGTCTGCCATGACCTTGTTGTTGATGGAGTTGGGCGAGTCCAGCACTGGCATGGGGTACACCAAAGAGCCTTGGGCAAACACGGGCAAGTACTCTTGCCCGGTCATGGTTAAAAAAGTGGACCATTTAGGGTGCGCATGAACCACCGCCTGAACATCAGGGCGGGCACGGTACATGCCCGCATGCAAGTGAAATTCCAACGGCGGTTTGCCTGAACCTTCCAACACTTGGCCTTCCATATCGATGTGGCAGATGTCCGCTACCGTCAGCGCACTGCGCTGGCAACTGCCAATATTGATAAACATGCCCTGTTCGGTTCGAATGCTGCAATGCCCGTTGTAGTCCATGATGTCGGCCTGCTCGAGCATGCGAATGCAGTCCACAAGCTGTTGCTTGATCGCGATGGTGTCGCTCATATGCCTTCCTAATGATTTTCTGTAATTAAAAAAAGGTTCTACCAGCCCAGTTTGGTGCGGGCTTGAGAACGCCACAAATCCCACGCTCTCATGCCTGCATTTTGATTGACGGCATCGGCTAGCCGGCCTTCTTCTGAATCTAGCGCAGCCAGGTCTTCGCCCTCACTTAAGGCCAGAGCCCAATGCTGAATGCGTGCATTGACCTCGGTGTAAATCGCACGAAACACGGCGGTTTGCAAAGACGCGCCACAAGCCACGCTGCCGTGGGCGCGCATCATGCACACATGCTTGCGCCCCAACACTTCGGCCAGAGCCACACCTTTCTCGCCATTGCCCACCAACATATCGGTAGCGCCAAATTGTTCGCGGATATCAAACACCGGTACACCTTCAGCCAAAAAAGCAGCGTTGTGAAACATGGCTTGCATGGGTTTTTTGGCGAGTCCAAAGGGCACCACCGAAGGCGAGTGGCTGTGGATGACCGACATCACATCAGGACGTGCTTTGTAAATTTCGCCATGAATAAATCGCTCTAAAAAACTGCCACGTCCGTTGGCATTACAAGGGCGGCTGTCCAGGTCGTACTCAATAATGTCCTCTGGCGTAACCAACGCAGGCGCTACCGATCGAGCCATCAGATAGCGGTTAGGCGCAGTGGGGTGGCGCATAGACACATGGCCAAAACCATCCACCACACCTTGAGCCACCAAAATATGACTGGCCGCGGCCAAGTCTGCAATGCACTCGGGCTCAATGGGGCCGGCACTTGGGGGTATGGAGTCGGTCATGAAAGTTTGCTTTGATGAGAGAAGGCAGATAAAACTAGACTAAAACCAGATTAAAACCAAGGCGAGATGTTAGTTCAACCCGAAACCGCCCCATGCCTTAGAGTGGTAAGTAAATCATTCAAGGAGTAGCCCATGCGCCCCACATGCCCACAACGTCGAGCTTGCGTCACCTTGGCCCAAGCGTTAGGGCCAACCTGCTTCAAAGCCTTGAGCCTCGCACTCTGGGTCTTGGGTGCAGTGTGCACGCCCAACGCCTTGGCTCAAAGTCAAAACCATAACCAAAACCTAGAAGCCTCAGTGGCCGTGATCAAGCAAGCCCAGCAAGCGTTGGTGCATGTGACCACACGCAGCATTGAGGGCGCACCCTCCACGCGCACTTTGGGCAGGAACCGACAAGGTACGGGCGTGGTCATAGGGCCTGACAACCTGATACTGACCATTGGCTACTTGGTCTTAGAGGCCGAGCACATTGAATTGCGCACTTTCGACCAGCGCCAGCTACCGGCCAGACTCGTGGGCTATGACCAAGCCACGGGGTTTGCACTGATTAAGCCCCTGATTCCTAGCAAACCGCTGCCCGCAGTGCCGCTGGGCAGTACCCAAACCCTGACCCGAGGGGATGCCTTATTGGTCGCTGCTGGCATGGACCTCAGATCCATTGCCGCTGCAGAGCTTATCGATGTGCGCCCCTTCACCGGCTTCTGGGAATACCACCTAGATCAAGCGCTCTATACCAGCCCACCCTTTGCCATGCACTCCGGTGCGGGCTTATTCAATAAGCAAGGTGAGCTGTTGGGCATAGGCAGCTTGGTCATGAACGATGTGATGCCGCCCCAACACACTGAAAGCTTGCCGGGCAATATGTTTGTCCCGGCCGAATTGCTCAGCCCCATCTTGAATGAGCTGTTGACCACCGGCACTTCTGTGAAGAGCCAACGTCCATGGTTGGGCCTGAATGCTCAAGAGAGAAATGGCCGAATTGTGGTCACCCGGGTGAGCCCTAATAGCCCGGCTTTTCAAGGCGGGCTGAAGCCAGGTCATTTGCTGATGGCGCTCAATGGACAAGCCATTGAATCTTTGTCAGGTTTCTACAAACAGGTTTGGGCACTACCCCTGAGCAGTAAGCAGTTGCAACTCACGGTTTTTGAAAATTCAGGGCCCAAGGTGCTGAGCATTGCCGTTCAAGACCGCAGTGCATCCATTACCAAGCCTGCTGGTATTTGAAAGTTATGACTTGCCCATCAATTGGTTGAGCTTGTCGGCCGAAAACTGCTCCAGTCGGGCTGCATCCGCAGGCATGAGATCCGTTAGGGTTTGACCTTTGGATATTTTGTCCAAAGCCTGCCAAAGCAAGGCAATTTGGTGCTCTTGAAGACTCGCGTGGTCTATCAAGCCCCGCATGGCCTGTGACAAGGGGTCGTCGTTTTGGGTCACCCCATAGGCCGAAAAGCCCATGCGAGAAGCGGCTTCTTCTCGCCGCGCATCAGATTCGGCCTCGATGATGCGAGCGGGGTTGCCCACCGCCGTGGCCCCTGCGGGCACAGGCTTGGTTACCACCGCGTTAGAACCCACCTTGGCGCCATCGCCCACCACAAAGCCCCCCAACACCTTGGCACCAGCGCCCACGATGACATTGCTCCCTAACGTGGGATGCCGCTTGGCGCCTTTGTACAAAGAAGTGCCCCCTAAGGTCACACCGTGGTAGATGGTGCAACCATCACCCACCACCGCGGTTTCGCCAATGACCACGCCCATACCGTGGTCGATGAACACTTGCTGGCCAATGTGCGCGCCAGGGTGAATTTCAATACCCGTGAGCATGCGAGACAGATGTGAAATAAACCGCCCCAACCACTTGAAGCCATTTCCCCAGCAGGCGTGGGCCCAACGGTGCAGTACCAAGGCGTGAAGCCCGGGGTAGCAGGTCAGCACCTCCCAAGCAGTTCGAGCGGCAGGATCGCGCTGCAGAATGCAGTGCACGTCAGATTTCAAGCGAGAGAACATGAGCTCAGTTTAGCCCTGAATCCGAGGGCGCTTCACCTGCATCAGCCTTGGCCGCCACTTGCAGCATGGCTTTTGCTACCCCTCTCAAAATGTGGACTTCTTCTTGCGTGGGATGGGCCCGGTTAAAAAGTTGATTCAGTCTAGGCATGAGCTTTTTGGGTGTCTGAGGGTCTAAGAATTTAACGGCTTGCAACGCTTGCTCAAAATGGTTCAGCATGCCCGAAACTTGAGCGGCATCTGCCAATGCATTGGTGTGCAACTCATCAGTCATGCCGTCAGGGTTGGCGTTGTTCCATGCGCCGTAGCGCGCTGCTAGGGCCAGCCTCCAGTCGTAGGCGATGACCTGCAAGGCTGAAGCCAAATTGAGAGAACCAAACTGAGGGTTGGTAGGAATGCTGAGCGACACATGGCAGCGGTACACGTCTTCGTTTTTCATGCCAAAGCGCTCGGAACCGAATAAAAAGGCAACGCCTCTTTCAGAAGGCTGACTTGGTTCGGGTTGGCTAGCGGGGCCTAACAAAAGCTCAAAGTGTTCCCTTGGCGTGCGCGTGGGCGGCCCAAAGTCACGCGGCGTCATGGCGGTGGCGCATAAATGCGTCATGCCTTCAAGGGCCTCGTCTAAGGTGGCCACAATGCGCGCTTTGTCCAACACATCTAAGGCACCGCTGGCGCGCTGAATAGTTTCTTCGCGCCGCAGCACATTGGCCCAGCGGGGGGCCACCAGCACCAAATCGTCAAAGCCCATGACCTTCATGGCGCGAGCGGCCGCCCCCACGTTGCCAGCGTGGCTGGTTTCAATCAATACAAAACGGGTCGCAGGCAAGGCCATAGGAGTGAGGAGAATAGAATCATCGGATTGTCGCTGTGCGCATCGCTCGCCAGTTTTGTTCGTTCATTCCTCACAATTTATGTCGTCACCCAATCTGCACCCCATGCTCAATGTGGCTGTTAAAGCCGCTCGCGCCGCTGGCGCCATCATCAACCGGGCCGCGCTCGACCTAGAGGCCGTGCGTATTTCGCAAAAAGAGGTGAACGACTTTGTGACCGAGGTGGACCACGCCAGCGAAGCCATCATCATCGAAACCCTACTCACGGCCTACCCAGGGCACGGCATTTTGGCTGAGGAGTCTGGCACCGAGAAGGGCGCCAAAAACTCTGAATATGTGTGGATCATTGACCCGCTGGACGGCACCACCAACTTCATTCATGGCTTTCCGGTGTACTGCATCAGCATTGGTCTGTGCGTCAAAGGCAAGATGGAGCAAGCCGTGGTGTACGACCCCACCCGCAACGACTTGTTTACCGCCACCAAGGGCCGCGGCACCTACCTGAACGATCGGCGCTTAAGGGTCAGCAAACGCTTGTACCTGAACAAATGCCTGCTCTCCACAGGCTTTCCATTCAGAAAGGGCGACAACTTTCACGCCTATTTATCCATGATGAACGACATCATGCCCCGCACCGCAGGTTTGCGCCGCCCTGGTGCCGCAGCGCTGGACCTGGCCTATGTGGCGGCTGGCTACACCGATGGTTTTTTTGAAACAGGCCTAAGCCCATGGGATGTGGCTGCAGGCTCCTTGTTGGTGACCGAGGCCGGAGGCTTGGTGGGTAACTTTTCCGGCGAGTCCGACTTTTTAGAACAAGGGGAATGCATGGCTGCCAGCCCCAAAATTTACGCACAAATGGTGCCCTTGCTGGCCAAGTACAGCAAGTTTGCGTCGGTTGCCGATAAGCAAGCTGCATCCCAAGCCATACAACAAGTCACCCTAAATTTGTAGGCTTTACAACAACCCAAAGGCAGCGGCCGCAAGGTCAATGCGAGAGCCTGCGAACCCCTCGCAATCTGCCTCTAGAACCCCCTGGCTTTAGCCATGTGGAAGATCAGAGCGCCTCTTTCATGGCAACTGCAAACACTAATCTTTTTATTTCTTGCGCCAAGTGAGATGCTTTGACAGTTAGCCAAGCAAATTGCTTTAGCTAAAATAGCCATTAAGAATCACAAAGGCTCACTATGCAAGTCACTGCCACTCAAGCCAAGAACCGTTTTGGCGCTATTTGTGCCCAAGCCAAAACAGAGCCTGTGTTTGTTGAAAAAGACGGGCGTATTGACACCGTGATTTTGTCGGCCAAGCAGTTTTTAGATCTGCAGGCCGCCAGCCAAACAGAACCGCTTGCGCAGCGTAAAGCGCGATTCGAGCAGACATACAGTGTCTGGATTACCGAGCAGAACCAGCGTTTTGAAGCACAGGGCCTGTGGTGCGACGAAATGCGTGTTTGGTGAGCCGGGATGCAATTTGACGTTTTTGAAAACCCCAGCCCGCGCATGCGTGATGTGTATCCCTATGTGGTGGATGTGCAGAGTGACTTGCTCAGCGCGCTTGCGACTCGCCTAGTCGTGCCGTTGGCCGAAACGACCCTTGCCGCAAAAGACCTGCCCAACCGACTGTGCCCAATGCTCAACGTGAACAGTAAGTCATTGATGTTGGTGCCATTTGAAGCGGCTCCGCTGGACAAGCGTTTGCTCAAGGCGGAAATCACTTCCATTAAAGATCGTTCACACGAGATCATCTCGGCAATGGATGCGGTGCTCAGCGGCATTTAAAAACTTAAAGGCGGGCCATGAGCTTTTATAGGGATTTGCTAATTGACCTCACCTGAAAAAAATCCAGCTGCCCACACCCCCATGATGGCCCAGTACTTGGGTATCAAAGCGGAGTTCCCAGACACACTGGTGTTCTACCGCATGGGTGATTTTTACGAGCTGTTTTTTGAAGACGCTGAAAAAGCCGTGCGTTTGCTTGACATCACCCTCACCCAACGCGGTCAATCGGCTGGCCAACCGGTGGTGATGGCGGGGGTGCCGTTTCATTCGGTAGAAACCTATTTAGCGCGTTTGATTCAACACGGCGAATCGGTGGCCATTTGTGAGCAGGTGGGCGAAGTAGGTGCCAGCAAGGGGCCGGTGGAACGCAAGGTGGTGCGGGTGGTAACGCCTGGCACCCTGACCGACAGCGCATTGCTGAGCGACAAATCGGAGTCGCTATTGCTGGCCATTCATCAGGGGCCGCGCCATGCATTGGGTCTGGCCTGGCTGAGCGTGACACAAGGTGAGGTGGTGTTGGCCGAATGCGCACCTGATGAACTACCCGAGTGGCTCACGCGCATTACCCCCGGCGAAATCATTTACAGCGCTGGCGTGACCCCGGCTTTTGAACAACAGTTGCAAAGCCTTCTGGCCAGCAGCGGGCTGCGCATGCCATGCAGCCGCAGACCCGAGTGGCAGTTTGACACCGCTTTAGGCCAACACAAACTTGCAGAGCTGCTGCACGCAGCCAACCTGAGCCCCTGGAATGCGCAAGACGCCACATTGGGGCATGCGGCGGCCGCCGCCTTGCTGACCTATGCCGAACACACGCAAGGCAGAACCCTTAGCCACGTTCACAGCTTGCGCGTGCAACGCCCAAAAGAACTGATAGACCTGCCCCTAACCACTCGCCGCAATTTGGAACTGGTGCAAACCTTAAAGGGCGAAGATTCACCCACCTTGTTTTCGTTGTTAGACACCTGCATGACCGGCATGGGAAGCCGCTTGCTCAAACGCTGGCTGCTCGAGCCTGCGCGAGACCGCAACCCAGCAAAGCAGCGGCTCGAGGCTATTGCCCAATTGCGCGGAAACACCTTTAAAGCCCTGCGCGATCAACTCAAAGGCAGCAGCGATGTGGAGCGTCTGACCGCCCGTTTAGCCCTGCGCCAGGTGCGCCCCAGAGAACTGGTGGCACTCAAACTCACACTGCTTAAAGCGCAGCAGCTCACAGCCCAGTTGAGTAGGCTGATGAGCCTGCATGACCAGCCCGCCACATCCATAACGACGCAAGCCACCTTGCTGGATCAATTGGCCAAGCATGTGCACCCGCCCGTGGCTTGCATCGAACATTTGCAGCACGCACTTTTAGAAGACCCTGCCGCACTGATTCGAGAAGGCGGGGTCATGGCGCAGGGCCTAGATGCGGAGCTGGATGAGCTGCGCGCCATTCAAACCAATTGCGATGGCTTTTTGCTGGATCTGGAAACCCGTGAACGCGCCCGAACCGGCATTGCCAACCTGCGGGTGCAGTTCAACAAAGTGCATGGCTTTTACATTGAAGTGACTCAAGGCCAGATAGACAAAGTGCCCGACGACTACCGCCGCCGCCAAACCCTTAAAAACGCCGAGCGTTTCATCACCCCCGAGCTCAAGACTTTTGAAGACAAAGCCTTATCAGCACAAGACCGGGCCTTGGCACGTGAGCGCTGGTTATACGACCAACTGCTGGAGCAGTTGCAAGCCTTTGTGCCTGATTTAACCCGGGTGGCGCAGGCCTTGGCCTGCTTGGATGTATTGTGTGCTTTGGCTGAGCGGTCTTTAACGCTGGACTGGACGGCCCCCCAATTTGTGGCCCACCCTTGCATTGAAATTGAGCAGGGCCGTCACCCTGTGGTGCAAGCGCGCTTAAATGAAGCCAGCGGTCAACGCGCAGGCGGGCAATCGGGGAGTTTTATTCCCAACGACACACGCTTGTCTACCAAGCAGCGCATGCAAGTCATTACCGGCCCCAATATGGGGGGTAAATCCACCTACATGCGTCAGGTGGCCCTGGTGGTGTTGCTGGCCTCTATGGGCAGCTACGTGCCTGCGGCGGCTTGCCGAATAGGCCCGATTGACGCCGTTTACACCCGAATTGGGGCGGCAGACGACTTGGCCAATGCGCAGTCCACCTTCATGCTGGAGATGCTAGAGGCCGCCCAAATTTTGCATGCTGCCACACCCCATTCCTTGGTGCTGATGGATGAAATTGGTCGGGGCACGTCCACTTTTGATGGCTTGGCGCTTGCAGGGGCCATTGCCACCCAGTTGCATGATAAAACCCAAGCCTTCACCTTATTTGCGACCCATTACTTTGAGCTCACTGCATTTCCTATCCGGCACACGGGCGCCGTGAATGTGCATGTGAGCGCAGTGGAGTCGGGGCACGACATTGTGTTTATGCATGAAATTCAACCCGGGCCGGCCAACCGCAGTTACGGCATACAGGTGGCTAAATTGGCAGGCATGCCCAACGCTGTGATTCAACATGCGCGCCATGCCCTAGAAGCCCTAGAGGCACAAGCCGGAGCCAGCCAAGCTCAGGTGGATTTGTTTGCGCCCGTCCCACCCGCACAGCAAATCGAACCCAGCGAACTTGAAACCCGATTGGCCGCGCTAGACCCTGATGCGCTGACCCCCAGAGAAGCCTTAGAAGCTTTGTACAGCTTAAAAAAACTCACAGGCCTTTAAAAGCTTGGACCTAAGCGGTCCACGGAATCCAACCGCTCCATGCAGTGGCCAACACCACCACGCCGAACACAATTCGGTACCAAGCAAAGCCTGTAAAGCTGTGGGTGGCAATAAAGCGCAACAACCAGCGCACGCACAGCCAAGCGCTGACAAACGACGCCAGCAATCCCACGCCAAACATGGGCACATCAGCCCATGACAGCAGCGCGCGTTCTTTAAATAAGCTGTAAGCGCCCGCACCAATTAAAGTGGGAATGGCCAGATAAAAAGAAAAGTCGGTGGCGGCCTTGCGACTCAGGCCCATCAGCATGCCACCAATGATGGTGGCACCGCTGCGGCTGGTGCCCGGCACCATGGCCAGGCACTGTACCAAGCCCACCTTGAGCGCATCTTTCCAAGACATCTCGTCCACCTCTTGAATGCGCACCGCCCCAGGCAACTGGGCTTGTCTGCGCTCTGCCCACAAAATCACCAAGCCGCCCACAATAAAGGTGCTGGCCACCACCAGGGGCGTGAACAAATGCGCCTTAATGGCTTTACCAAACAGCAACCCCAGCAACACGGCAGGTACAAAGGCAATCAGCACATTCAGGGCAAATTGCCGCGCTTGCGAATCCGTAGGCAAAGCCCTAACGGTCGTGCAAATTTTTTGCCAGTACACCAAGATGACGGCTCCAATCGCACCCGTCTGAATGGCAATGTCAAACACCTTGGCTTTGTCGTCATTGAAGCCCAGCAAAGCGCCCGCCAAAATAAGATGGCCGGTGCTTGAAATGGGCAGAAATTCGGTAAGTCCCTCCACCACGCCCATAAGGGCGGCTTTCATCAAAAGCGTGAAGTCCATGTCTTCATGTTCCTATTTGAAAATCCAATCAGCTTCACTCGTAACGCAAGGCTTGTATGGGCAACAGCTTAGACGCCCTTCGCGCGGGATAAAACCCGAAAAACACACCCACCACCGCAGAAAAGCCTGCAGCCAGCGCTATAGACCCGAGGGTCATGCTGACTTGCCAGCCCGCAAAATTACCCACCGCCCACGTGGCGACCGCCCCCAGCAGCACCCCAATGGCGCCGCCCACCAAACTTAAGGTCACGGCCTCAATTAAAAACTGGTTCAAGATGTCCCGCGGACGCGCGCCCACTGCCATGCGCAAGCCGATTTCTCGGGTGCGCTCGGTCACACTCACCAGCATGATGTTCATGATGCCGATACCGCCAATGACCAGCGATATGCCCGCTACGGCTGCCAGCAACAAGGTCATGACGCGACTGGCTTCTTCTTGAGCTTGCAAAATTTCAGTGAGATTGCGCACGGTAAACGGATCTTCTGCACCGGGTTGCACCTTAAAGCGTTGGCGCAGCAAGTCTTTGATGCCTGCTTCGGCCAGCTTCATGTCTTGCCCTTCGCGCACCTTGACTGAAATAGACCACACCCGTTTCAGGCGGCTGGTGGTGTCGCCACCCCAAATGCGGTTACGCAGGGTGCTGATGGGAATCATGAGCACATCATCTTGATCTTGGCCATTGGAGTTTTGACCTTTGGGGAGCAACACGCCCACCACTTTCATGGGCACGCCGCGCACCCGAACCACTTGTTCCAAGGGGTCTTCATCGCCAAACAGTTCACGGGCCGCAGTGGCGCCAATCCAAGCCACCTTGGCTGAGCCTGAAAGCTCGGCTGCGTCAAACATGCGGCCTGAAGCCAAGCCCCAGTCGCGGGCTTCTAGGTACTCATTGGTCACTCCAAAAATATTGGTGCCCCAATTGATGTTGCCAGCCACCAGTTGCCCCGTGGTGCGTGAGGTAGGTGCCGCCACCTGAACTTCGGGCACCTCAAGGGCAATAGCCAGCGCATCTTCTTCCGTCAGGCGCTGGCGGGTTTGTGCCCCCAGTCGCACCCCTGCTTGTGAAACGCCCCCTGGCAACACCAACATGATGTTGGAGCCCAAGCCCTTCATCTGCGCTTGCACTCTTTCCGTGGCCCCACGCCCCACTGCAATCATGGTGATGACCGCCGCCACCCCAATAATGATGCCAAGCATGGTCAATATGCTGCGCAAAGTGTTAGCCGCCAAGGCACGCCAGGCACTTCGAAGCGCAGTCAATAGATTCATGCGGCACCCCAGGCTGAAAGCTCACACTGCTGGGTGTCGTCCACGATCAAGCCATCTCGAAACACCAACTTGCGGCGAGCCCATGCGGCAATGTCGGCCTCGTGAGTCACCAACACCACGGTCATGCCCTTGCGGTTGAGCTGCCGCAGCAGTTTCATAATGTCCTCACTGGTGCTGGAGTCCAGGGCTCCGGTGGGTTCATCGGCCAAAATCAGTTGAGGTTGGTTGACCAAGGCACGGGCAATGGCCACACGCTGTTGCTGCCCACCAGACAACTCCGAGGGCGTGTGAGAAGCGCGGTCGCGCAAACCAACGGTGGTAAGCGCTGCCAGGGCTTGTGCTTGACGCTGGGCCGCCTTGATACCGGCATACACCATGGGCAGCTCCACGTTTTCGAGCGCGTTGGTTCTGGGCAGCAAATTGAACTGCTGAAATACAAAACCAATGCGGCGGTTGCGTATGGAGGCCAACTGATCTGCCCCCAAGGACTCCACGGCTTCGCCAGCCAACAGGTAATGGCCGCTGCTGGGTTGGTCTAAGCAGCCCAAAATATTCATCAGCGTGGATTTGCCAGAGCCCGAGGCTCCCATGATGGCCACAAAATCGCCCTGCTCGATTTGCAGGCTCACATGCTTGAGAGCATGCACCGTCATAGCAGTGCCCGCTGACACTTGGGCTGCACTGCCCATGTGGTAGGTTTTGGTAAGGTTTTGAGCGTCGATCAGCACCATGCTCAAAACAACATACGTGGCCCTGTGTTGGCAGGCTTGGGCGAGCCGCCAGTTCCTGCCCCTGTGCTGCTCAAAACACCAGTGATGACTTTGGCACCCTCTTGCAAGTCAGCCGCCTGCGCAGAGTTAGGCAGCACTAAAAGCTCTGTACTGGAGCCGTCCGATATACCCAAGCGCACATTCAGTGCTTTGGGCTTACCGTCGGTATCCATCACATAAATCCTGCCGCGGGTGCTGGTTCTGCTGGAAGATTCGGCCACCATGACTGCATATTTGGGTTTTTGTTCGGTAGTGAGCACATCGCCCACGCGAGCGCGAATCTCAGAGGTAATGCGCTCCCGCGCCTTGGATCGGTCGGCCTCCGGCAACTCCCGCAGCTGCATGAACTTGGGCCGGGCCTCAGCGTAAATGGCGTCCACTTTTTCTTTTTGTTCGGGCGTGAGCTGAAGCTCGGTGTTCAAACGGTTGCGAAACTCGGCGCCCGGGCCACCACCGCCAGATGCATTGGGGTTAGGGGCCGGAGTTGGGGCAGGAGATGGAGATGAGGCCGGGGGCGATCCAGCTCCGGAACTGGGCGTAGCATCCGCTGCCGGCTCCACACCGGCAATGCGCACACGCAAGGCGGCGTTGGGCACCTTAAGCACTTGGTCTCGGGTATCGGTTATCACACGCACATTGGCCGTCATGCCGGGCAACAGGCGGCCATCGGTGTTTGAAAACGTCACCACCGCCACATACGTGACCACGTTGGCCACATTGGTTGCGGCTTTACGAACTTGATTGATTTTTCCTTCAAAAGTTTGCCCGGGAA
>CAMAWQ010000015.1 GCA_945862005.1 Hylemonella gracilis
CGTGATGCAGGCGCTGGGCGAGCGCAAGGGCGAGCTGATCAACATGGAGCCGGACGGCCGCGGCCGTGTGCGCCTGGAATACCGCATTCCAGCCCGCGGGTTGATTGGTTTTTCAAACGAATTCCTCAACTTAACCCGAGGTTCCGGCCTGATTTCCAACATTTTCGACAGCTACGAGCAACACAAGGGCGACATCGGCGGGCGCAAAAACGGCGTGCTGATTTCCATGGACGACGGCGAAATCTTCACCTACGCCCTGGGCAAGCTCGACGACCGCGGTCGCATGTTTGTGAAGGCCAACGATCCGGTGTACGAAGGCATGATTGTGGGCATCCACAACCGTGACAACGACCTGGTGGTCAACGCCACGCGCACCAAGCAACTGACCAACTTCCGCGTGTCGGGCAAGGAAGACGCCATCAAAATCACACCACCCATCGAGCTGACGCTCGAGTTCGGCGTGGAGTTCATTGAAGACGACGAGCTGGTGGAAATCACGCCCAAGTCGGTGCGTCTGCGTAAGCGCTACCTGAAAGAGCACGAGCGCAAGCGCGCGGGTCGCTAATTAGTCGCCGATGGGGCGTTGATCTTTAACGCTGCTTGTGCTTCATGGCTCGCTCTACTTCGCGTTTGCCTTCGCGTTCTTTGATGGTGTCTCGCTTGTCATGTTCGGCCTTGCCTTTGGCAAGTGCCACCTCGCACTTGATGCGGCCGTTCTTCCAATGAAGGTTGATGGGTACTAGGGTGTAGCCTTTTTGCTCCACCTTGCCGATCAACCTCTTGATTTCATCCTTTTTCATCAAGAGTTTCTTGGTACGGGTTGCGTCTGGTGAGACATGCGTGGAGGCCGTTCGCAAGGGGTTGATCAGGCAACCCACCAAATACAGTTCGCCATTGCGTATGACCACGTAGCCTTCGGGCAGCTGCACCTTGCCTTCGCGCGCGGCTTTGACTTCCCATCCTTCCAGCACCATGCCCGCCTCAAATTTCTCTTCAAAGAAATAGTTAAAAGCTGCCTTTTTGTTTTCGGCAATGCGGGTTTGGGGGTCAGGTTTTTTGGTCATGCAAAATAAGCGTGCAGCCTTTATCTTTTTTTAAGCTTGAATTAGCACGGCGTGCTGTGCATTCTATGAAAACTCTACACAAATCCGTTTTGATTTGGTTCTCTCCGCAAGAAATGTACGACCTGGTGGTGGGCGTGGAGCATTACCCAGAGTTTCTACCTTGGTGCGACCATGCCCAAGTCAAGGAGCAGCATGCCGATGGTGTCACAGCCGAAATTGGTTTGTCTTTGAGCGGTATCAAACAAAGCTTCACCACTCGAAACCTTCATGAGCCCGGTGCCTCAGTTCACCTCAAGCTGGTGCGTGGCCCATTTTCCAATTTGCAGGGGCACTGGAAGTTTTTGCCCGTAGGCGATGGCTCTCAGCGGGCTTGCAAAGTGGAGCTGGACCTTAGCTATGGTTTTTCTAGCGTGGTCTTGGCCAATTTGGTGGGGCCTATTTTCGACCGAATTGCCAACAGCTTGGTGGAGGCGTTTGTCAAAAGAGCAGAGCATGTCTACAGCTGATGCAGCTCAGATGACCGTGGTTCTAGTGTATTCTACCAAGTCCAGAACCGTGTTGGAGTTGGCCATTCAAGTACCGCTTCTGTGCACGGTGTCTCAGGCCTTGGCGTTATCGGGCATCGCCCAGACTTACCCAGAGATTGAGGGTTTGTTAACGCCGGATGCAGGGCAACATCTCTCTTGTGGCGTTTGGGGCCGTAAGGTGACGTTGCAGCAAGCGCTGAGGATGAACGACCGAATCGAAATTTACCGTGGCTTGCTGGTAGACCCCAAAACAGCACGCAGGGAACGCTTTAAAAAGCAAGGCGCCCGAGTGGCGGGCTTGTTTGCAAAACGCCGAGCTGGGGCTAAGGCCGGATACTAAAAGTACAATTTGGTTTTTGGAGCTTTTACATGCGCCTGTTAGGTAAAGCGCTCACCTTCGACGATGTGTTGCTGGTGCCAGCCTTCTCCCAAGTCCTGCCCAAGGACACCTCTCTTTATACTCAGTTCTCGCGAAACATCCGTCTGAACCTGCCCTTGGTTTCCGCCGCTATGGATACGGTGACCGAGGCCCGCTTGGCTATTGCTATCGCCCAAGAAGGCGGCATGGGTATTGTTCATAAAAACTTGAGCATTGCAGACCAAGCCGCACAGGTGGCCAGGGTCAAACGCTATGAATCGGGTGTTCTCCGTGACCCTGTGGTGATTACCCCTGACACGAAGGTGCGTCAAGTGATGGCACTTTCTGAAGATTTAGGTGTGTCGGGCTTTCCGGTGGTGGAATACGGCAAAGTGGTCGGCATTGTGACGGGGCGCGATTTGCGTTTTGAAACCCGTTACGACCAAGAGGTGCGCGAAATCATGACGCCGCGTGAGCGGCTGGTGACCGTGCCAGAGGGCACCACACCAGAGGAAGCCAAGGCCTTGCTCAATAAATCCAAGTTGGAGCGTTTGCTGGTGGTCAACGACGCTTTTGAGCTTAAAGGGCTCATCACCGTTAAAGACATTACCAAACAGTTGAACTTCCCGAATGCTGCCCGCGATGCAGCTGGCCATTTGCGTGTGGGTGCTGCTGTGGGTGTGGGCGAGGGTACCGAGGCGCGGGTGGAGGCCTTGGTCAAAGCTGGAGTAGACGCTGTGGTGGTCGACACTGCACACGGCCACAGTCAGGGCGTGATCGACCGCGTGCGCTGGGTCAAGCAAAACTTTCCGCAAATTGACGTGGTGGGCGGCAACATTGCCACCGGCTCAGCTGCCAAGGCCTTGCTCAATGCCGGTGCCGATGCGGTCAAGGTGGGCATAGGCCCCGGCAGTATTTGCACCACCCGCATCGTGGCGGGCGTGGGTGTTCCGCAGGTAACGGCAATTGATAACGTGGCCAATGCCTTGGCGGGCACCGGAGTACCCCTGATTGCCGACGGTGGTGTGCGCTACAGCGGTGACATTGCCAAAGCCATTGCCGCAGGTGCCAGCACCGTGATGATGGGCGGCATGTTTGCCGGTACTGAAGAGGCGCCTGGCGAAGTGATTTTGTTTCAAGGACGCAGCTACAAAAGCTACCGAGGTATGGGCTCCATTGGGGCGATGCAACAAGGCAGCGCAGACCGGTATTTTCAGGAGTCCACTGCGGGTAACCCCAATGCGGACAAACTGGTGCCCGAAGGCATTGAGGGCCGTGTGCCCTACAAAGGTTCGGTGGTCACCATTATTTTCCAAATGTCGGGGGGGCTGCGAGCCAGTATGGGTTATTGCGGTTGCCCCACCATTGAAGACATGCGCAACCAAGCCGAATTTGTAGAAATCACCACCGCAGGTATACGCGAAAGCCACGTGCACGACGTGCAAATTACCAAAGAAGCGCCGAATTACCGTGCGGATTGATGCCTGACATGCATCACAAAATTCTGATCCTCGACTTTGGTTCCCAAGTCACCCAGCTCATAGCTCGCCGCGTTCGCGAATCGCATGTGTTTTGCGAGGTGCATCCGTGCGATGTGACAAGCGACTGGGTGCGTCAATACGCTCAAGACGGCAACCTAAAGGGCATTATTTTGTCGGGCAGCCATGCCAGTGTGTACGAGGTTGACGACCGCGCACCTGACGCAGTGTTTGAGCTGGGCTTGCCGGTGCTGGGCATTTGCTATGGCATGCAAACCATGGCCACGCAGCTGGGGGGCAAGGTAGAAGCAGGGCATACACGCGAATTTGGCTACGCAGAGGTTCGCGCGCACGGTCATACCGAATTGCTTAAGGGTATTGAAGACTTTGCCACGCCTGAGGGCTTTGGCATGCTCAAGGTCTGGATGAGCCATGGTGACAAGGTCACTCAGCTGCCTGAAGGTTTTAAGGTCATGGCGTCCACGCCAGTTTGCCCTATTGCAGGCATGGCCGACGAGGACCGCCGTTTTTATGCCGTGCAGTTTCATCCTGAAGTCACGCACACCGTCCAAGGGCAGGCCTTGCTGAACCGCTTTGTGCTCAACATTTGTGGCGCCCGGCCAGACTGGGTCATGGGCAACTACATTGAAGAAGCTGTTGCCAAAATCCGAGAGAGGGTGGGTGACGAAGAGGTCATCCTGGGTCTATCGGGTGGTGTGGATTCGTCGGTGACAGCCGCACTCATACACCGCGCCATTGGCGACCAGCTGACTTGCGTGTTTGTCGATCATGGCTTACTTCGCCTGAATGAAGGCGACATGGTGATGGAGATGTTTGCTGGCAAGCTGCACGCCAAAGTGATTCGCGTGGACGCGAGCGACTTGTTTCTAGGCAAGTTGGCTGGGGTGATCGACCCAGAAGCCAAGCGCAAGATCATTGGCGGTTTGTTTGTGGATGTGTTTAAGGAGCAAGCGGATAAGCTCAAGGCTGGCTATCGTGGCAACAATGGGAATGACAGACGATCAGCCGTCAAGGGCGCGACCTTTCTGGCGCAAGGCACGATTTACCCCGATGTGATCGAGTCAGGTGGCGCCAAAAGCAAAAAAGCCGTGACCATCAAAAGCCACCATAACGTGGGTGGCTTGCCAGAGCAACTGGGGCTTAAGCTGCTCGAGCCGCTGCGCGAGCTGTTTAAAGATGAGGTACGCGAATTGGGCGTAGCACTAGGTTTGCCCCACAGCATGGTCTACCGCCATCCGTTTCCCGGACCAGGCTTGGGCGTAAGGATTTTGGGTGAAGTTAAGAAAGACTATGCCGATTTGTTGCGCCGTGCTGACGCCATCTTTATTGAGGAACTTCATCACTTTACCGATGCTTCTACTGGAAAAACTTGGTATGACCTCACCAGCCAAGCCTTTGCGGTTTTTTTGCCTGTAAAGAGTGTGGGCGTGATGGGCGACGGGCGCACCTATGACTATGTAGTGGCCTTGCGTGCCGTGCAAACCAGCGATTTCATGACGGCAGACTGGGCAGAGTTACCCTATGCTTTACTGAAAAAAGTTTCCAGCAGAATCATCAATGAAGTACGAGGCATCAACCGTGTCACGTATGATGTCAGCAGCAAACCACCGGCTACGATTGAGTGGGAATAACTTAATTTTTACGGATCAACTATGGCAGAAGCTAACCAACAAGGTTCTATTCACATCGGAGAAGGTGTCAGCGTCACAGGATCTTTGGTCGTCCCAGACATCATTTCTATTTCCGGACGGGTAGAGGGTTCCGTAACTGCTCGCCAAGTGATTGTGGAAGCTACCGGCAATGTTCAGGGCAAAGTTCAGGCTGAATTGGTAGACGTTAAGGGCACCATTTCCGAGTACTTGGCGGCGTCTAAGTCGCTCATTATTCGCAGTACCGGTGATGTCAAAGGCACTGTGCACTACTCAGAGATTGAAATTGAAAAGGGCGGCCAGTTGCAGGGCGACCTGTACCTCAATACGTAATCAGAGCACCCTAAGATCTGAGCCATGTTCCAGAAAAAACCCCCAACCCCTTTAAACACGCAACCGGTTCAAGATTTGCCGGTCAAGTTTCCTATGGCCACCAATCACACTCTCTCCACCAAACCCACCGAAACTGCCGTTGCCACGATCGTGGACCCCTTTGTGAATGAAAGCCGGGGCGAGACCGGTTTGGCAGTTAGCCCTTCTTCCAAGCCTTCCATTCTGAGTCACGGCTTTGAATTTGAAGGTATTTTGAAGTCAGAAGGCGTTTTGAATATCTCCTCCAGAATCATTGGCAAGGTGTATGCCAAATCCATTTTCTTGGATGTGGACGGTGAAATGGATGGTGAAATAGAGTCTGAGATACTTACTGTTAAAGGCAAAATTTCCGGAGAAATTCGTTGCCACGACCTCACCATTGGCCCTAAAGCCGTGATTTCAGGTAACTGCTATTACCGCACTATCAATATTCAAAGGGGTGGTAAGGTTTTCGGTAAATTATCGAAAGTCGACTAACCCAACTTATGGGATTGTTCAGCCGTCAAAAGCCCAAACCCCCACCTGCCAACAATCTAGAAACCTTTCACTCTTTTGTAGATAAAGGTTCCACAGTTCGAGGTAGATTCATCACCGAGGTCAGTTTGCGTGTCGACGGCACCATAGAAGGTGATATTGAAGCCGCAAGCGCTAGAGATGCCAGTCTTGGTCATCAAGCCTGCGTGGCGATCAGTGAAACAGGAACGGTCATTGGAGACATCCATGCCTATCGAGTACTCGTGGCGGGTAAAGTGGAGGGGCATATCTATGCCACGGAATTGGTGGTGCTTAATGCCGGATCCGTGGTCAAAGGGGATGTGACTTACGGTCAAATCAAGTTAGAACAGCCCATAAATCATATTGGCATGTTGATTTCCCGTGGTAACGGGGTAGAGGCCATCAATCTTTAAGCTCAGGCGCTTTTTCTTTGGCGGTGACCAATACCCGCATGGGGTCAATAAAGGTTTTTGAGCGAATCACTTCAAAGTGTAAATGCGGGCCGGTGGATCTACCGGTACTTCCCACCACGCCGATTTTTTGACCCCGCAGGACTTTCTGTCCCTCTTGGACTATTAATTGGGAAGCGTGTGCATATTTAGACACTACATCATCACGGTGCAGCACTTCAACATAGTTGCCATAACTGTCGTTATGGTCAACTTTAAGCACAACACCATCGCCCGCAGCCAAAATAGGTGTTCCGATGGAGGCATTGAAGTCCACTCCAGAATGAAAAGCCAAGCCCTTGTGGAAAGGGTCTATTCGCATACCGTAAGTACTTGAAACTTCTTTTTTTCCAAGCAAAGGCTCACCTGTGGGCAAGGTTTTGAGAAGTTTGTATTCTTCGTCCCATTGGTCATTAAGGCTCTCGACCAATTTCAATATATCGTGAGAAGCCTGAACAATATTGGGCGCATCCACAGAAAAGTGACGGCGCTCATTGGAAATATTGGGCAGAGTTTGTGAAGGGCCACCTTGGTTGTTGAAATCATTTGGTTTGATTTTAAAAATCACGGGGGTTGCCAACTCAGAAAACTGATCTTTGATTTTTTTAAGTCGATCAATTTGACCAGAGAGAGCGGAAAGATTTTGAGCCAAATTGTGGAGTTTTTGGTTGTAGTCAGCCTCAACGCGTAACTGCTCAGACTCAGAAATCACGCCACCCATGGCACGCACCAGATCGGGTTTAACATCAATGGCAATCCTTATACCCATAAAGTACAAAGCTGCGCCCAAAATCAAAAATCCTAGGCATGTTGACGCCAAAATGGTCAGAAGCTTCTGCCCGGAAATAGCGACTTTGGTGAGTTTGCTCGTTGGTCCAGAAACCCAAATCAGTTGCATTGTTTCAGTTGGATAGTTTGGTTGTAAGGAGTCTTATAAATCTGGCTGATTTAAATCAATCTTTTTTTTAATAATTCTGAAATTTTACACGGGTTTATTTTGAATCAAGCTATAAGTGATCTCAAATGGCGAAATGAGGCTCCAGGGTATAAGTGTTTTGATTCTTTTACACCACACTTGGTGTAATAAGTGATGTTCACAGCTTGCATGTATCCTATTTACATTCACAAACACTGGAGCAACACATGATCGGATACACCACCGTTGGCACTAATAATCTCGAGCGTGCCGAAGCCTATTACAACGACTTGCTGGCCTTATTAGGTGCTCGCGTTATGTTCAGAACCCACCGCGGTATTGGTTGGGGTTCGGTGGGCGCGCATCCTATGTTCAGCGTGATGTTGCCTTTTGATGGAGAGTCCGCCTCAGCCGGTAATGGCGCGATGGTCGCCTTGCAAGCTGAAAACGAAGAGTTGGTTCAACGTGTTCACGCCAAAGCCTTGGAGCTCGGTAGCCAAGACGAGGGAGCTCCGGGTTCCCGCAATGGCAGTTTTTATGGCGCTTACTTTCGCGACCTAGACGGTAATAAGCTTGCTATTTACTGCATGACAGGCAGTAACTGAGCTTTGATTTCTGACGAAACCTTCATGCGCTTGGCCATAGAGCAGGCGAGGAGGGCGGCAGCACTGGGTGAGGTGCCCGTGGGCTGCGTGATTGTCAAGGATGGTGTGGTGATCTCTAGTGGTCATAACGCACCCATCGGCTTGCATGACCCCACTGCTCACGCCGAAATTCTGGCGCTGCGTGCCGCTGCCCAGCACGAGCACAACTACCGCCTTGAGGGCTGCGATGTTTTTGTGACGCTGGAGCCTTGTGCGATGTGTGCGGGTGCCATGCTCCATGCGCGTATTCGCAGACTGGTCTTTGGAGCCTTTGAGCCCAAAAGTGGTGCAGCAGGTTCAGTGTTGAATTTGTTTGATAACCCCAGCCTCAACCATCACGCCACCTGCACGGGTGGGGTTTTGGCATCAGAATGTGTGGAATTGTTACAAGCCTTTTTTAAGGCCAGACGCCATCCCGTTGCTTCCAACGCTTCATCTGCATCATGAACTCCCACCTCTATGTCATATCCCCCTCAGGCGCTGTACGCGACAAAGCAGCTTTCAAACGTGGTGTTCGTTATTTAGAGGGGCTAGGCCTACAGGTTGAGGTGGACTCTGGTGTTTTGAGTTCACATTTTCGGTTTGCAGGGGACGATACAAGTCGACTTGCCGCCTTAGATCGGGCCATCGCAAGCGGTTCAGATTGGGTCATGTTGTCTCGCGGCGGCTATGGTTTGACGCGCTTGTTGCACCAGATTCCCTACAAACGCATGGCTAAAGCGGTTTCAAAAGGCACCCAATTTATGGGGTTTAGCGATTTCACATCTGTGCAAATGGCCTTGCTTGCACAAACCGGTGCGGGTACCTGGGCCGGTCCATCTGTGGTTGAGGGTTTTGGATCGGTCGATGGGCCCGACGATGTTCTGGAATCTTGTTTTATCGATGTTTTGAACCATCGTTTTGAAGGCACAGGCTGGCGCCAGCCACAAGAAAAGCTGCCTTCCGGCATGAGACATGAGCAGTTTCATGCCAAACGGCTTGGAATGGAGGCGGCTTTTCACCTTAAAGATGGCTTGGTTTGGGGTGGCAACTTGTCAGTACTTTGCTCGCTGGTTGGTACGCCTTACTTTCCGCAGGTGGTTAGTGGCTTTTTGTTTTTAGAAGATGTAGGTGAGCATCCGTACCGAGTGGAGCGTTTATTGACTCAATTGCTTCATGCGGGAGTGCTGACCAAGCAGAAGGCTATCGTGTTGGGGCAGTTTTCAGATTACCGACTTACACCGCATGACCGCGGCTTTGACTTGAAAACTGTAACCAATTGGTTGCGCAGCCAACTGAAGATTCCGGTGATTGCCGGATTGCCGTTTGGACATGTCCGTAGAAAGGTTCTGTTACCCGTGGGTCGTCATGCCGACTTGGTGGTTCAGGGACGTGAGGTTTTGCTGCTTTGGGGTGATGAAGTTGATTGAGAGTTTCGTCAGCATTATGTGCAGCATCAAGAGACTCTTTGTTTAGCAGCTTTCCTAATACACAGAATACTGCCTTTACTTAACATAATATACATCGTATCGTATTAAAGAGCGATGTTTGATTTAGAACTTACTTGGACTTAGCCCGCAAAAAGGCCTCTATGAGAGATGCTGATTCACGCTTGTTCTCTCGCAAAGCGAAGTCCACCGCGGTCAGGTTCAAGTCATTTTTGATGGTAGGGTCTGCTCCTGCTTCAAGAAGCAGCTTTACAGCCGATGGCGTCCCGTACATGGCGGCCATCATTAAGGGCGTGGTGCCATTAGGAGATGGAGCATCGATGTAAGCATGACGATCCAGCAACAAATTCATCACCACCAGTTGGCCGGTTGATGCCGCATAGTGCAGTGGCGTCCAAGCAGTCTTATTGACATCTGAGCCACGGTCAATCAAAAGCTTGGCCAAGACGTCCATGCCTTTAATGGAAGCCATCATCAAAGGCGTTTCTTCATGGGCGTTTCGTAAGTCAAATTTGGTTGCGGGCGCCTGGGCCAATGCATTTGCAACTTTGGGTGCGGGAGCGTTGATGGCGGCAAACAAGGGGTGCAGGCCCTGCGGGCTTGGTGTGTTGGGGTCAAAGCCAAGTCGAATCAACTGCGCCACTGCGGGGGCATCGTCGCGCTCTAGGGCGCTAAAAAAGTCTTCATAAGAGCCCGCAAAAACTGAGCCAAAAAAACAAATAATTCCATAAAAAACAATGAACTTTATTCGTTTATTGAAGTAACTCATGAAATAAAAAGGTTGAAGTCTATACGGCCGAAGGAGGAACCCTATTAGGCTTAAAAAGCTGGTCAAAATTGTGGCTGGTGGTCTGCGCAATGTCATGAACATCGCACGACTTCAGCCCGGCTATGCACTGTGCCACAAGCGGCACAAACGACGGATTATTGGTTTTGCCGCGGTGAGGAGCTGGTGCCAAATAGGGGCTGTCAGTTTCAATAAGCAAGCGTTCCATGGGTACAAATTGGGCCGTATCTCGTAAATCAGCAGCGTTTTTAAAGGTCAAAATCCCTGAAAACGAGATGTAAAACCCCAAATCTAGAGCAGCGCGCGCCACGGCTTGGCTTTCGGTAAAACAATGAAACACCCCGCCCGCACTGCCCAAAGAACCGTCTTCACCCTCTTCCCGCAAGATGGCCAGCGTGTCGTCTGAAGCTTGGCGGGTGTGTATGACCAGCGGCTTGTGCAGTTGCCTCGCTGCCCGAATGTGCACTCTAAACCGCTCGCGCTGCCAGTGCATGCCCTGCACCGTGCGCTCGCCAAGGCGGTAGTAGTCCAACCCCGTTTCCCCTACCCCTAGCACTCTGGGCAGGCTTGCTAGCCGGGTTAAATTTTCTACGCTGGGTTCGGTAACTTCTTCGTAGTCGGGGTGCACGCCAGCCGTAGCCCAAAAGTTGTCGTACTGCGTGGCGAGTGCATGCACTTGGGGAAATTCTTCTAAGGTGGTGCAAATGCACAAAGCGCGCGTAACCTGAGCTTCGGCCATTTTTTGTCGAATGGCCGGCAGATCCGGCAAAAGCGACGGATCGTTCAAATGGCAATGCGAATCCGTGAACACAGCAAATCAACCCTAGGCCAATTAAAGCGTTTGGGTGGGCCGTTCAGAACCTAATTGAACCCCCAGCAACGTTTCAATTTTAATTTTGAGTTCGCGGGCCGAGTCCGAATCGGCAAAACGCACTCCTACGCCCTGTAGCCTTAGATGGGCAGACCTGGCTGGCGTGATCCAAGCTACTTTGCCCACCACAGGGTGCATTTGGGGGTCTTCGGGCAGGCCCAGCAGCACATACACATCGTCTCCCAAACGGTGGGGGCGCTCTGTGGGCACAAACATACCGCCTTCAGCCATCCAATCCATATAAGCGGCGTAAAGCTCAGACTTGTCCTTAAAGGCCACTTGGCTCACGCTGGGTTTGGCAGTAATCATGATCAGGAGTTTAGAACGACCCGTGCTCGAGACATCAAGTGTTCCAAAAATAAACCTTGGTTAAAAGCATGTTCAGCGGTAGCGCGCTCGCCCATCAGCTCTTTAGACCAGGGGGCCAACACCTCCAGTGGTGGGGAGGGCGTGAGGCTATTGGCCTCAAAAAACCGCCCCGCCCCGCCGCAGCGGCTCACCAAATGGTCGTGGCAAACCTTTTGCAGCACGTCTATCACTTGCAACATGGGCCAATCTTTGAAGCAGTCGCCCTGCCCTTGGGCTACCGCCTGGGGCAGTTTCGCCCAAAACGCAGCATCTAAGCCACCTTGAGCCATTTGGAGGGCCTGTTCAGCGGGTGGCCATTTCAGGGCATAGCTCAGGCAGCGGCTGCGAATCGTGGGCAGCAGTTGGTGCGGTGCAAGGCTTGCTAATACAAATCGCACTTCACCCGGCGGTTCTTCTAGGGTTTTGAGCAGCGAATTGGCCGTGTAATGGTTCATGTGCTCTGCCGGAAACACCAAAACCACCTTGCCGTGGCCTCGCGCGCTGGTGCGCTGGGCAAACTCTATGGCTTGCTTCATGTCGTCCACGCGGATTTCTTTGCTGGGCTTGCGCTTTTTGTCATCCAGGTCAGATTGGCTTTTTTCGTCCAATGGCCAGCCCAGCTCCAGCATGGCCAGCTCGGGCATCAACACACACAGGTCTGCATGAGTGCGCACCTCAATGGCATGGCAACTCGCACAAGCGCCACAAGCCAAGCCCTCCTGAGGCGACTCACACAGCCAGGTTGCCGCCAATGCCAGCGCAAGGTCGTATTGCCCAAGACCTGCCGGGCCATGAAGCAACCACGCATGGCCCGAGCGGGTCGATAACTCTTGGAGTTGCGGCATCAGCCAAGGTGCAAGGTTCATACCTGATAGCCTTTATAAAAAGCCTCTAGATTGCACGGTTTTGAGCACTCTGGCCCACACGGTATCCCTTTCGCCCAATGCATCCACGCGCACCAGACGCTGGGGGTCGGCCCGCTCCCGTTGGGCGTAGCCCGCCACCACCTTCTCAAAAAACGCCACCGGTTGCGACTCAAACTTATCGGGTACGCGCGCACCAGCCAAACGTTCGGCTGCGATTTGGGGACTTAAATCGAACCACAGGGTCAAATCGGGAGCTCGGGTTTGCACCCAAGCCTCAAGCTGGGTCAGCACCGCCCAGTCAAAACCACGCCCACCGCCTTGGTAGGCAAAGGTGGCGTCGGTAAATCTGTCGCACAGCACCACTTGCCCCTTGGCCAAAGCGGGCTCAATGCAGTGCTGGATATGGTCGCGCCTGGCTGCAAACACCAGCAAAGCCTCGGTCATGGCGTCCATAGGGTCGTTGAGCACCAGTTGCCTAATTTTTTCGGCCAATTCGGTGCCTCCGGGCTCCCGCGTAGTCAGCACCTGCCGCCCCAAATCTTTAAAAGCTTGCGCCAAAGATTCAATATGCGTGGACTTGCCCGCACCATCAATGCCCTCAAAGCTGATAAATGGCCCATTTATGGCCGATTGAGCGGATTGGGCAGAGTTGGCAGCTTCTAATGTGCTCATGAAGTTAAGGCCTTCCCCGTTGGTAGCGGTTGACAGCTCGGTTGTGCTCATCGAGCGTGGCGCTAAAGGCACTGTTGCCATCGCCTTTGGCCACAAAATACAAGGCAGAACTGGTTTTGGGTTGCACCGCTGCCGACAAGGCCGCTTTGCCGGGCATGGCAATCGGGGTGGGGGGCAGGCCCACGCGGGTATAGGTGTTCCAAGGCGTGTCTTGCCGTAAATCTTGCTTGCGCAAATTGCCATCAAAGCTGGTGCCCATACCGTAAATCACCGTAGGGTCGGTTTGCAGCATCATGCCCAGCCGCAAGCGGTTGTGAAACACCGCCGAAATTTCGGCTCTGTCTGAGGGTTGACCCGTTTCTTTTTCCACAATGCTGGCCAATATCAGTGCCTCCTCAGGGGTTTTAACAGCAATGGCAGGTGCACGGGCTTGCCATGCAGCATCAAGACGGCGGTCCATAGCTTTCATGGCGCGCCGCAATACCTCTAGGTCGCTGCTGCCCTTGGCATAGGCGTAAGTGTCCGGAAAAAACCGTCCCTCAGGGTGCAACAGCGGTCTGCCCAAGCGCTCCATGATGTCCTCATCGGCCATTGCCTGAGAGTCCGGCTTGAGCTGCTCGGCCTTGCCCAAGGCTTGTCGCACTTGCCTGAAGTTCCAGCCTTCCACCAGCGTCACCGTGCGCAGCGACTCCTCTCCCCGTACCAACTTTTGCAAGATGCTTTGCGGCGTGGCTCCTAAGGTCAATTCGTAGCTGCCTGCTCTTAAGGACCGAGCGTGGCCAGACAACCTGAACCACGCATACAGCAGGGTGGAATTCACTTGCACGCCTGCTTGCACCAAGGTTTGCGCCACTTCCCGCGCTGATGAACCAGGATCTATAGACACTTCTACCGTGGGGGCGCTTAAGCTCATGGCGTGCTGGGTCCAAGCCCAAAAGACCGCCCCAGCAACCAAAACCGCCACCACTGCCGCCGCAATGAACGAGGCCACCACCCGAAAGGCCGTTGAAACAGACCGAGCTTTTTTAACCAATGTGTTGCTGCGGTGTTAACCACATCCTCAATAACTCTGGTGGGCATGATAATTCAGCCATGTCACCTACGCCCAACCTACTTCCCCAACTTCAAGGCCGCTGCCACTTGACCCATTTGGGCGTCATTAAGGCCGAAGGCCCCGAAGCTGCCCAGTTTTTACACAACCAGCTGTCGCAAGACTTTTTGTTGCTAGGTTCTACATACCCTACCCCCGCGCGGCTGGCCGCGTTTTGCTCGGCCAAAGGGCGTGTTCAGGCCAGCTTTGTGGCCTGGAAGCCTGAGCCAGACATTGTCTATTTGGTCTGCAGCCATGACCTTTTGGCCAACACCCTCAAGCGCCTGTCCATGTTTGTATTGCGCTCTAAGGTCAAACTCATTGACGCCACCCCTCAATTCCAAATTTGGGGTTGGGCAGGCGATGCACTTGAAGCCACTCACCCAGCCGCTCAGCCTTGGAGCACTTTTTCCGTCCAGGGCAGTTCCGGTGCGCAGCTTTACCCCGCTCTGGGCGTACCCCGAGCCATGGTGTTGGTATCCGCCACCGCCTCCCTGCCAGAGGCATTGCAAAACCTTCCATTGATGTCTCATGACCTATGGCTATGGTCAGACATTCAAAGTGGCGTGGCCACCGTTTCAGCGCCTATGGTTGATGCCTTGGTTCCACAAATGCTCAATTACGAGTCGGTGGGGGGGGTGAACTTTAAAAAAGGCTGCTACCCCGGTCAGGAAGTTGTGGCACGCAGTCAGTTTCGCGGCACCCTCAAGCGGCGCACTTATGTGGTGCATATTGAGGGCACCCCTCCACTATTCATCAAAGCCGGCGACGAAATATTTGACGCACAAGACCCCTCCCAACCTTGTGGCGTGGTGGTTCAGGCTTGCCCAACGCCTCAACTCGCAGCTCACCAGGAAATGGGGGGTTGGGATGCATTGGTGTCCTTACAAACTACCTCAGCGGGTGGCCCCGGAGTACATCTGGGCTCTGCTCAAGAGGGTTCAATGGGCCCCCGTCTGCAGTTTTTACCCCTGCCCTACCCGCTGCTTGAAGATATTTAGACAGTTGCGAGGTCTTATCAGTCCAAGGTGATGCCCGTGGTGCTGACAATTTTGGACCACATGTTGACTTCTTTGCGCACGTAGTCTCCAAAGTCTGCAGCAGTACTGATTTGGGGTTCTATACCCATAGCCAATAGCCGATCTCTGACCTCTGGCAAAGCCACCACATGGCTGATTTCTGCGTTTAAGCGGTTCACGATGGCTGAGGGTGTATTCGCCGGCGCAAAAAAACCTACCCAAGATCGCTCTTCAAAATCCGAAAATCCCGATTCACTCGCGGATCTGACGTTGGGTAAGGTGTCCACCCTCTTCAGACTTGAAACCGCAAGCGCCTTCAATGTCCCATTTTTCAAAAATGCAGATGCGGGGGGCAGTGAAATACTCACCACATCCACCTGACCAGACATGACGGCTGAAATAGCTTGAGCGCCCCCCTGAAACGGGATGTGAGTCGCCTGTAACCCGGAAAGCGTGTTGAACAAGTATTCCGCCGCCAAATGAGAGGAAGTTCCCACCCCTGCGGTGGAATAAGTCAGCCTGCCGCCACTGGCTTTGGTCATCCGGATGAGGTCTTCCAAACTTCCCGCTTTGTGGCTGGCATTGACCGCAAAAATGCCAGGAGAAGAACCTACATTTGCAATCGGTACCAAGTCAGACAACAAATTGAACCCAATGTTTTTATAGAGGCTATTGTTGATCGTGCTTGCTGCTGTGTGCGCCAATAGGGTGTAACCATCGGGCGCCGCATTAACTACAAACTTGGCGCCAATATTGCCTCCAGCCCCACCTCGGTTTTCAACAACTACAGGCTGTCCAAGGCGTTCACTCAGTTTTTGCCCCACCAATCTGGAAACGCTATCCGCAAAACCACCGGCTGCAAACCCCACGACAATACGAACATTTTTGACGGGGTAAGCGCTTTGCGGCTGGGCATTTACACCTGTCATAAAACACGCAAGGGCCATCAAAAGCCCAAAAATGGCGGCTATGGCCCTAACCGAATGGGGGTTTGTCATCTGGTTCTTTCCTTCCTACGATGTGATTCGACGTGGATTAACCAAGCGGTATGCTTGCTTCATCAGCTTACTCATCGTGATGGCCAACAAGCTACAGGGAATTCCCTGCTCTGGCTCTAAAAGTTCAGCCGATACAGAGTCCATCAAGTTTTTTAAATCACTAAATCCACTTTAGGAGACCCCCTCAATGTTGTCGTATTCCATTCGGTCCGAGGGCCATCAATCCGTTGTTGAATTGCGCGAACGGGATCAGCCGGTTGCAGGTCCGCGTCAATTGCTGGTCGAAATTCATGCCGCGGGCTTGAATCGGGGTGAATTCATTTCGGGGCATGGCTTGCATGGCGCGTCTAGCGAAGCACGCCCTGTGGGCATTGAAGCCTCCGGGGTGGTGCTGCAAGCCGGTGCTGAAGTCACCCTTTTCAAGCCGGGCGACCGCATCATGGGTCGCTGCCCCGGGGCTTTTTCTCAGTGGACTGTTATGGACGAGATGGAAGCCATGGCAGTGCCCGAGGGTTTATCGTTGCAGGAAGCTGCCTGCGTGCCGCTCACCTACCTCACGGCCTACGACTCCGTCATATTGGGCGGCCAACTCCAGCCGAAAGAGTGGCTGTTGGTCAATGGCATCACCTCCGGCGTGGGCGTGGCTTCTTTGCAGTTGGCCAAGTGGTTGGGTGCCAAAGTGGCGGGCACCTCGGGCTCGCCCGACAAATTGGCCAAACTCACCTCCCAGCTTGATTTGCCTTTGTGCACCCGCAAAACCGACTACCGCGATGCCGTCATGCAAGCCACAGGAGGCAAGGGAGCAGATTTGGTTGTAAATACTGTAGGTGGCTCAGTGTTTAGCCACAGCATGTCATGTCTTGGGTTTCAAGGACGCTTTGCAGTAGTGGGTTATGTGGATGGTGTTCTCGAGGCCTCTGTGGATCTTGAGCACTTACACGCCAAGCGCATCAAAGTGTTTGGCGTATCTAACAAACTTCGTACCATGGCGCAAAGGGCAGCAGCCATACCCGGCTTTAGCACCCAAATCTTGCCCGCCTTTGGGTCAGGCCAACTCAAGCCATTACTAGACCGTGTGTTTGCTTTTGATGAATTGCCGCAAGCCAAGGCTTATATGGAAGCCAATCAACACGTAGGGAAAATTGTGTTGGCGGTGAAGTAAGTCATTGGGATTTAATTCCCAATCATCTCCATAGCAAGTTCGCGTGGGTTGTCGGTCTTGAGGCTGACGTCCAGCATCTCAATGCCCAGTACCTTGCCCTCTGCATCAAAATCAAGCACCACGCCTGGGCGTACTTCATCGCTTTCGGCAACAATGCCTGCCTTTAGCCGGATGTACATCGCATCAGCTTTGGGGTCATATTCAATTTTCATGGTGCAACTCCATATTTTTCAAACTTGGTGGTAGACATTACGGTAATTACCAAAACCACCAACTCACCCTCGGTGAGAACACGCAACAACTGACGTTGCCCTGCGCGTTCTATCCATCCCTGTGACTCGATCCGACCGTTTTGTGCAGACATGGTTCGAACCGGGTCGGCCAAAGTGCTCTCCACTTCTGTTTGGCTGATGCCTCTTTCCATCATACGAGCCAGAGCATGCTGGGTGTAACTTATTTGCATTTGAGGCCTAAAGATCGACTCATCACTATATGTGGTATCCCCACTTCATAAAACACCTCTCCCCTCGCCTCAAACCCCTGCGCGGCATAAAAACCTTGGGCTTGGCTTTGGGCGTGAAGCACGGCTTCCTGGTCGCCGCGCCGTTGGGCTGTTTGAACCAAGCGTTGAAGCATCAAAGCTCCAATGCCTTGTCCACGCCAAGTGGGTAGTACAGCCATTCGGCCAATTTTGGCAATACCGTGCTGGCTGGGGAGTAATCTGGCCGTAGCAAGTGGTTCACCTTGAACATTGCTGACGACCATATGCATGCAAAGGGCGTCTAGGTCGTCCCACTCTTCAGATTCTGGAATACCTTGTTCTTGGATAAACACTTGGGTTCGGACCCGGCGGGCTGCCTCTGAGAGTTCATCCCAAGGTCCAAGTAAAAGTGTGAACATTTAAAACACCACGATTTAAAGCGCCGATTTAATAGGCTGCTTGAGTTTAGGCGTACAAAGCCCGCCGCAAGCTGGCTGCTGCATCGCGCTGGGCATGCAGTGCCTCAGGAATCGCCCGCCCCATTTTGATGAACTCGTGCACCACGCCCCGGTAAATTTCCAAATCCACTGGCACGCCCGACAGCCTGAGTTTGTCGGCGTAGGCAATGCCCTCATCCACCAAGGCATCGCACTCTGCCAGCCCTATCCATGCAGGCGCTACGTCGTCTGTATCTTGGGCATACAAGGGTGCAAAACGCCAGTCGTGTCGGTCTTCAGGTGTATTGAGGTAATGGTTAAAAAAGTAAGTGATGTGCGTGTCTTCCAGCACATAACCCTTGGCAAAGGTTTGATGAGACGCCGTGTCTTGGTGCCCTGTGGTCCCAGGGTACAAAAGCATTTGCAAACGCAGGGGTAAGTTTTCGTCGCGAGCCCAAATGGCGCACACAGCAGCTAGGGTGCCGCCAGCGCTGTCTCCGCCTACTGCAATTCGCGTGGCGTCTATTCCCAACGTGTCGGCGTGATGGTGCACCCACTGCATAGCGTCCCAAGCATCGTGCGCCGCCGTTGGAAATTTATGTTCCGGGGCCAAACGGTAATCCACCGACACCACCGCACAAGGCGTGTTCAAACACAAATTGCGGCACAAGGTGTCGTGCGTGTTGACGCTGCCAATGGTGAACCCGCCACCATGAAAGTACACCAGCACAGGCAAGGCTTTATTGACGGGGTGTTCAGGTGCGTAAAGGCGCGCGCCAATCAGATGGCCATCCCGCGCAGGAATGTGCAGGTCGTGCACCCTGGGCACCTCAGGCTTGGGCACATCCAAAATGCCCGAAGCGTTTTCGTAAGCAGCACGGGCTTCTTGGGGAGTTAAGGCATGCAAAGGGGCTTGCTGGGCGCGGTGCATGCGCGCCAGCACACCTTGCATCAGATCCGTCAGTCGCGGAGTTACCAGCTGTCGTCCCCAGAAGACGAACCCGCGTCATCCCAGCCCGAGCCTGAGCCGGAATCAAAAGAGCCCATGTTAGGAGCGGGTTGGTCCATTGGGATGTATTCGCGCTGGTCAGGGGCCGCAGCGTTGTTAGCGTGCTGCTCACCGCCGCCTTCCATGGCTTTAGACAAGGCGTACCCCGCTGCCACGCCAGCTAACCCGCCAACCACAGCACCAGCAACACCCGCTCCCATGCCTGAGCCGGGTCGGCCATAACCGGGTTGTCCATAACCCGGCTGACCGTACCCAGGTTGACCATATCCAGGCTGTCCGTAGGGCGCTCCACCTTGTGCAGGGGCATATTGCGCGCCAAAACCTCTGGGCGCTGCAGCTGTTGCTGCTGCCGACGTTGCGTTTGCGGATACTGCTGCTGCAGGTCCGGCCAATTTGGCTTGTGGGCGGTTGCGGTAAATCAAAAAGGCAATCAGTCCCAATGCGCCAATACCAATCCACACATAGGTCATGGGCAAGGGAGCAGCGCTTGATGAGGTTGCTGCCGGGGTGGCCGCCTGAGTGGCTTTTTGGGGTGCCGATTGACTTGGAGCGTTCGTAAGTTGTTGCGTGACCTTGTTAAACACCTCGTTGTATTTGTCTGCCGACTGGGCAAACTTCATGCTGGGGTCAATTTCTTTGGCACGCACCAGCTCAGTTTGCGCTTCAGCGTAGCGGGCTTCACGGGCCAACACTTGCCCCAGTTCGTAATGCGCTTTGGCACTGTTGGGCTTTTCTTTGATCACTTCGCGCAGCATGGATTCCGCCTGCGCCAGCTTGCCTGAATTGACTGCAGCTTCAATGTCTTGAGGGGTTGGCAAGGCCCAAGCTAGAGCACACAACCCCATCAATGCAGCCGCCAACCAGACCTTAAGAACACTTAAAAGATTATTGAACATGCTTATCTCCTTAAACTTATACCGATACTGACTACCTATTTGGCGGCATTGTGCGTGATTTCAATGTCTCTTATGGAATGCCCCTAAATTCAATGCGATTCAGTTCAATGAGATTCAGGCTTCAAACCACCAACGCCACCGACTTCACCTGCGCCCAAACGTTGGAACCTGCTTGCAATTGAAGGTCTTGCACCGCGCGGCGGGTGATTCGGGCCAACAGCACATCTTGTGCCGCCACACTATCAGGCCAGCAGCGCAGCCTTACCAGCGCTTGAGACGGGTGGGTGTCTGGAGTTACAGACTCCACCGTGCACGGCAGCAGGTTTTGAATACTGGTGTGTTGGGGCTGTACTGTGCTCAGGCTCACGTCTTTGGCCAGCACGCGCAAGCGCAGTTTTTGGCCTTGTGTAAATCCATCGTCTCTCAGCCAAATGCTGCCGCCCGTAAACGCCACGCGCGCTAAGTTCCAAGCCGTGTCAATTTGGTCTACGGCCCCGGTAATTAAGGTGGCGGCTTCATCACCTTGGGCTAAGGTTGTGTTCAGATCAGTTAACACCTGTTGCAGCAGTCCGCTTTGTTGCACCCTACCCTGCGCCAGCACCACCACATGGTTGGCCAGCCTCACCAGCTCGTCCATCGAATGCGTCACATACAGCATAGGAATGCTCAGTGCATCGCGTAGGTGTTCCAGCCACGGCAAGATGTCTTGCCGCCGCGATGGGTCTAATGACGACAAAGGCTCGTCCAGCAGCAGCAAGCGCGGTTGCGTGGCCAAAGCCCGTGCAATGGCTACACGCTGGCGTTCGCCGCCTGACAAGCTCGCAATGGGCCGGTCCATCAAATGGTCAATGCCCAGCAGCCCAATGGCTTGTTCTAAGGCCTGTGGGCCGCCGGGTTTGTGGCAACGCTTTAAGCCATAGCGCACGTTTTGCACCACATTGAGGTGCTCAAACAAGCTCGCTTCTTGAAACACGTAGCCCAAGTCTCTTTGCCAAGTGGGCACCCAAACGCCACGGGTATGGTCTTGCCAAACAAAATGTGGCTGTAAGGGCTGCTCCGCTTGTTCTAAGGCCACGCGGCCATGTGGGGCTTTTTCAAGCCCCGCCACGCATCGCAGCAGGGTGGTTTTGCCCGAGCCTGATGGGCCAAACAGCACCGTAATGCCTGTGGCGGGCAGTTGCACATCCACGTTCAGCTCAAAGCTGGGTCGCTGCAAGTGCAGCTTGATGTGCAAGCCCGCCATGCAGCTCATGGCATCACCCTGCCCCAGCGCTTGCGCAGCAACGACAAAGCCAGCAACACCACAAATGAAAACACCACCATGCCGCCTGCAAGCCAGTGCGCCTGCGCGTACTCCATGGCTTCCACGTGGCCGTAAATTTGTGTCGACACCACCCGCGTCTGGCCCGGAATGTTGCCGCCAATCATCAGTACCACGCCAAATTCCCCCACGGTGTGGGCAAAACTCAAAATCGCAGCCGTTAAAAACCCAGACCGTGCCAGCGGCACCGCCACCGTAAAAAAAGCCACCAGCGGGTGAGCCCTCAGCGTGTAAGCCACCTCCATAGGCCGTGTGCCCATCGATTCAAACGCATGCTGAATCGGCTGCACTGCAAACGGCAAAGAAAAAATCACCGAACCTATTAGTAAGCCCGTAAACGTGAACGACAACACCCCCCACCCCAAAGCCTGAGTCATTTGGCCCAACGGCCCATTGGGCCCCAGCGCAATCAGCAGGTAAAACCCCAGCACAGTAGGGGGCAGCACTAAAGGCAGCGTGACCAGAGCGCCCACCGGCGCGCGCCACTTGCTGTGGGTTTGCGACAGCCACCACGCCAAAGGCGTGGCCAACACCAGCAGAATCAAAGTGGCCGAGCTGGCCAACTTCAAGGTCAGGGCAACGGCGTCAAGTGCACTTGCTACATCTAAAGCTTCTGGGTTCAAAGCAAGTTCCTGTGGCTAGTCAAAGCTCGTAGCCAAAAGACCGAATCAAGGCCTTAGCTTTGTCACTCTTTAAATACTGCAGCAAGGCCACCGCTGCGGGGTTGCCTTGCCCTTTGGCCAGCAGCACGGCATCTTGCCGAATGGGCGTGTGCAAGTTAGCCGGAACCACCCAAGCCGAGCCTTGGCTGATGCGTCCATCCACCATCACCTGAGACAAAGCCACAAACCCCAAGGGGGCGTTTTCAGTGGCTACAAACTGATAGGTTTGGGCAATGTTGTCGCCTTGCACCCATTTGGGCTGCAGCTCTTGCAGCAGGCCCAGTTTGGTAATCGTCTCTACCGCCGCGGCACCGTAGGGCGCGAGCTTGGGGTTGGCAATGGCCAAACGGGTAAAGGGCTCGGCGGTGCGGGTGCCTTGCGCGTTCATCGGGCGACCCATTGTTAAAACCGCGCCTTGGTCATCTACATACCCCACTTGCTTGCTCCACAACACCAAGCGGCCCGTGGCATAAGTAAAGCGGCTACCAGCCACACCCATACCTTCTTTCTCTAACCTTAATGGTGTTTCATCGTCAGCGGCCAGCAACACCTGAAACGGCGCGCCATTTTTAAATTGCGCAAAAAACGCTCCGGTAGACCCAAACGACAGCACCGCCTTGTGCCCCGTGTCCTGCTCAAAAGCTTGCGCAATTTTTTGCATAGGCGCTGTGAAGTTGGCCGCCACGGCCACGTTGACCTCTGCGGCATGAGCCTGCCCATGTCCAAAGCTGAGCCCAAGCGCTGACAAAGCCAATAACCATCTCAACATGCCCGCTCCAGTGGTTGACTTAAATCAAGAACAAACCTCAAACCCTTTAGAAAATCACCTACATTCACGTTCATAAATTTAAAAATAGTCAGGGATGGATTTAGGGATGGGTTTTAAAAATATCAGGTTGCCCAGTATAGGCATCAGGGTGTGGTTGCTGCTGTTGGTGCTGACCACACTGTTGCCCTTTTTGGCGTTTTCCGCCTACAGCATTTACCGCCTGGGTCAAGATCAAACCAAAATCCAAGAGCAGGAGCTGATGCACCATGCGCAAGCAGCTGCGCTGTCGGTGGCCAAGCGCCTAGAGGTGTCTCAAAATATTCTGGGTCTTCTGGCTTCGTCTGAGGAAGCGCAGCGCCCTAACCTGCCCGCCCTGCACGCTTTGGCTAAAAAGCTTACCCAGCTCACCCCGGGCAACATCTCTATTGCGCTCATAGATGCCAACTTGAATATGGTGTTCATCACCTCTCAACCTTATGGGGCGCCGGGATTCAAAATTCACCACCCAGAGGAAGCACGGGCGGTACTCCAAACCCAAAAATCCTCTGCATCGGCCCCCATTTACTCCCCCATCTGGAAGCAATGGGTTGTGGCCGTCAAAGTGCCCATAGTTCGCAATGGTGTGGCTCAGTATGTCCTGCGCATGGTGGTGCCGATTGATGAATTCCGGCAAATTTTGAAAGACTTCAATTTGCCCCAAGACTGGAACGCCGGCTTATTCCACCACAGCGGTCAAATCATTGCGCGCACTTCAGACCATGATCAATTTGTGGGCCAACCTGCGGTTCATTTCATGGTCAAACTTCTTTTAGAACGGCACGAGGGCGCGTTTGAGAACCGCAACCTCAAGGGCGAAATGGTGCGCGGGTTTTTGGTGCAAGTGCAAGGGTGGGATTGGATGCTGGGTGTGGCCGCTCCTTCTCAAAAATTGTCAGATGCGGTGTTTGATGCCCTGATCCATGTGGTGTTGGTCGGGCTGTTTTTTACGTTATTGGCCTTGTCCCTGTCTTTTTCGTTGGCGCACTATTTGTCTCACACACGCTGACGTCGGACATTGAGCGCTAAACCAAGCAGTAAAGCGATGCTGATATACGCATTGGGAATGCGGTGCTCCAGCAGGTCGGACAACACCACCATGCACATCAACCACGCCAAGACCACATAGCCCCAGAGCTGCCAAGTGAGCGGGTTGAGGTGCATGCCCATGTTGCCGTACCTCGCGATCAGCAGGCTGTGCCTTTGAGCTTTAAGCAAATGTTGGCAAAGATGGCCGAAAGCTCAGTGCCTAATGCAGTCACAGCCACCACAATAGCCACGGCCACTAACGCGGCAATGAGGCCGTATTCGATGGCGGTGACGCCCTCTTCATCAGCTAAAAAACGGCCAACGGATTGACCAAGCGCTTGAAAAAATGTGCTCATGATGAAACTCCCTAAGTTGTGTTCACCAGTGCAGCCAACCATTGGCTGCATCTGGTTCACAGAAGCTGTTGGTTAAAACTCAACAAACAATTTCTGCTTAAGGTGAATCATGAACAGGGAGTTCACGCGCGTCGATAGAGCAACCGAAGGCTATTTGATGCAGATCAAGTGCACCAATATTTATGGCCCTGTTTAAGGGCTCAAGTGTTGTTTAAGACGCAGCAGGGTTGAGGTCTTGTGTGGATTTGGCGTCCACAGGCAGTTTTTTGATGTACTTGAAAGTGCCGCTGGCATGTGCGCAGGTGCGGCCTTGGTCATCAAACATGGTGGCTTCGGTAAACGCCATGGTGGCGGTGCGGTGCAGCACGCGACCTTTGGCGGTTAGGGTGCCCAGTGCCGCTTGCATGAAGCTGGTTTTCATCTCAATAGTGACCAAGCCCTGCTCCACTTGCAGGCTGCGAGCCGCGTGGGCCATGGTCACGTCCATCAGCGTCATGGTGGCGCCCCCATGCGTGACGTTAAATGAATTCAAATGTTCAGGCTTGGGGGTGTAGGTGATGTCGGCAAAGCCATTTTCAAAACGTGTGAGCTCAAAACCCAAGTGCTCTACAAAAGGAATGTGCGCTAGGAACGGGATAGCCATTTTTAAAATTCCAACAATTACAAAACTTCAAATACTGCAGCAGCACCCATGCCGCCCCCGATGCACATAGTGACCATCACACGCCTAGCACCACGGCGCTGGCCTTCTATTAGGGCATGGCCCACCAAGCGTTGCCCGCTCATGCCATAAGGGTGGCCCAAAGCAATAGCGCCGCCATTGACGTTGAGTTGCTCCGCAGGAATGCCCAAGTGGTCGCGGCAATACAGCACCTGCACGGCAAAGGCTTCGTTGAGTTCCCACAGGTCGATGTCGCTCACCTTGAGGCCCAATTTGGCCAGCACTTTGGGAATGGCAAAAACCGGGCCGATGCCCATTTCGTCGGGCTCGCATCCGGCCACGGCACAACCT